>CAZVAE010000053.1:0-9064 GCA_964624985.1 uncultured Isosphaeraceae bacterium
CTGAATTGAACGTTTTTAAGTTATTTACGCTCGAATCAAGAAGAATGGCAGTAGAAGTTCGGGTATTCCCGACAGTAATTGCTAAGAAGGGGGGCTCTTTACTCATATCGGTATTGTATCGTTGGTATCCTTCCACTTACATGGTCACCGCAACGATTATTGACGGAAGGGCACTTGCTTCAAAAGTGAAGGAAGACCTTAAAACTCGAGTATCTGTTCTGAAAAACGTTAGGTTAGATGCGCTCCTTGTGGGCGATGACCAAGGGGCGCAGATCTATGCTGAACACCAAGCGAAAGCATGCGACCAGGTCGGTATTGAATACGTTCTCCACACCTTGCCAGAAACAGCAACGCACGATGAGGTTGTTACAGCAGTGGAAGGACTCAATAAGGATGATGATGTGACAGCAGTTATGGTGCATATGCCATTGCCACATGCCGTAAAAACGGATGATATTCAATCTCAGATTGCCGTGGATAAAGATGTCGAAGGGGTAAACCCAGCGAACATCGGGAACATCGTCTTTGGAAGGCGAAGTCTCATCCCTTGCACTGCACTGGCAGTGATGGAAATGATTGAATCCACAGGGATCAATATCCGAGGTGCAAGGGCGGTCTGTGTCGGTGCAAGCACGATTGTCGGAAAACCCGTTGCAGTGCTCCTCATGCAAGCGGAAGCAACAGTTATTTCAACTAACGTTTACACGACAGACCATGACGAACTCACTCGAGACGCAGATATCTTAGTGAGTGCCGCAGGGGTGCCAAACTTGATTACAGGGGATGTCGTGAAAGAAGGCGCGATCGTCATTGATGTGGGGATCAATCGAGTCGTTGGGGAAGATGGGAAGAAGCGGACTGTCGGTGATGTGGACTTTGACCAAGTTGCAGAAGTTGCAGGTTTTATCTCACCAGTTCCTGGCGGTGTAGGTCCAATGACAGTTGCAATGTTGCTGCGAAATACAGTGCAAGCTGCAGAGTCGTCTGCACGCACGCACACCAAAGATTGAAGCAAAAGTTACGAGAAGAGTCGGGTTGCGGCCTCACGGTATCTTGCCACAGTGCCCTCTACGATTTCTTGTGGTAGTTCAGGGCCCGGAGGGGTCTTGTCCCACTCTCCCTTATTGACAACTGTTTCTAGCCAATTTCGGACGTATTGTTTGTCAAAACTATTTTGCTCACGGCCGACCTCGTATTCATCTGCAGGCCAAAAGCGAGAGCTGTCCGGAGTTAGGACTTCGTCAATGAGTAAGATTTCATCGGTCCTATTTCCATCGCTATCAAGAGCGTATCCGAACTCAAACTTTGTATCTGCAAGGATGATTCCGCGTTCTGCAGCATACTCTGAGGCTTTTGTATATATTTCAAGTGAAACGCTTCGCAATAGTTCCATGACATCTCTGCCAACGATGTCAGAAGCTGTATCGAAATCAATGTTCTCATCATGCCCTTCGACAGCTTTCGTTGCAGGAGTAAAAATTGACTCAGGAAGTTTGCTGCTCAGTTGAAGACCCTCTGGGAGTGCAATGCCACAAACAGTGCCATCGTTTTGGTACTCCTTCCACCCGCTACCAGCAAGATATCCTCGTACTACGCACTCAACTGGGATGACTTCACATGCTCTCCCAAGCATCATTCTTCCTTCACATTGCTCATACAGTGCAGGATCAAGATTAGGAACATCCTCTGGGCTTGCTGAGAGGAGATGGTCTTCAATGATATTCAAACCACGGACAAAATCGAACCATTTGCAACTGATTCTTGTGAGTTCTTGTCCTTTGCCTGAAATGGCTGTCGGCATCACGACATCGAAGGCGCTTATTCGATCACTCGCGATAATCAGGACAGTGCCTGGCTCCCCATTTTCAGCAGGTATCGTGTAGATATCTCGGACTTTGCCTTGTCGGCGATTCTCAAATGGGAGGTGTGTTTCATAGACGGTTGTTTCTGTTATGTTCATGTGCTAATTGTAGCGTCCACACAGTGGAGATGGGTGCATACAATACGAAGACTCTTATGATTCGATTTACGACATGCACGTCCAATCCATACCCCGATGCACTCATCAATGCGCACTTGCTTACGCGTGATAATCAAGTCATTGAGGGTTCAATATCAATTGAAAATGGAATCATCACTGCCGATGGAAGTGGACATTCGAATTATGCCTTGTGCCTGCTTTATGATGCGGGCAAAGCAGGGCGGCTGATGTTGCAGACTTCAATCTTGCCGCAAAGAGAAGAGCCCTATATGCTCGCACTTGAACTTGCTCGGCATCGAATCAAATCGTTCTTAGATTTAAGTGAAAATTGGAGTTTGTTTTATTTGTCAGACGACAACCCAGCAGTGCAACGGTGGGAAGAATCACGTCTAATTTTTACAGAGGCACTCGTGTGTGATGACGTTGAAAAAGCAGGTGAACTCGCAAGGCGAGCGCTCGTTATCGCGATCGACGCATCGGAACGATTAACAATGGCTCACGCACAGATACTGCTTCATCGTCGATATGCAAAAAAGCGAGCATCTTCTTCGACACTTGGTGTTAATGTTGCAAGTCCAAGATTCGATGAACCTCTTCGAAAAATCATCAAAAAGAACGTTGATCTCGTCAAGATTCCAATCAACTGGAACGAGATTGAGCCAGAAGAGGGCAAGTTTGAATGGGCAGCCATTGACCGATGGGTGAAGTGGGCGAGATCAAACAATAAACATATCATTGCAGGACCATTGCTTGATTTTACTGTTGAAGAAGGAATCCCAAGTTGGGTCAAACATGTCGAGCATGATTACGCTCTTTTCAGAGATGCCTGCTATGACCATTTGCAAAGAGTTGTTCAGCGGTACGGTGCTGCCGTTTCATTTTGGAATCTGGTTTCTGGCGTAAACTTAAATCGTTATGTGCAGCTGTCCCACTCAAATATGGTGGATTTGATTCGTACTGCACGGCTTATTGTTCGCCAAGGCAGAAAAGAGGCAAAGGTAATGATTGAGATTGCCGAACCCTTCTCTGAATTTGTTTCAAATACACCTGAATCATGCAATGCAAAGGTCTTTCTCTCCCGCCTTGCTCAAGAAGGCGTGTCTCTGGATGCACTTGGCGTGCAGTGCCTCATTGGTGGCTCAGAGGGGCGATCAACTCGGGACCTCATGTTGATGAGTGCAAAACTGGACGAATTTCTACATGTAGATTTTCCGATTATTATCTCAGCCCTAGGCGCACCATCGAAGACAATACAAGAAAGCAACGGTTGGTGGAAAACGCCTTGGGATGAATCTGTTCAAGAGTTATGGGCAAGCCAAATGTTTGCAATTGCCTTGAGCAAACCATTTATTGATTCTGTGATATGGACAGACATATACGACTACAAAACGATGAGATTGCCAACAGCAGGTTTCATTTCAATCAAAGGGAAACCAAAACCGGTCATGAACAAAATTCTCTCGATGCGAAGACGATTAAGCAAGCCACTCGGTCCACTCGATTTGCCAAAACGAGACGATTTAAACAAAGCAAGCGAGCAAATTTGATTGGAATTGACCAACTGATGTGGACCCTGCTCGGTGTTTTTTTCTACCTGGCGTTCACTTCAAGTCAACCCCTGAGAGCGACACAGAAGCACACGCCTTTTCGAATCAACTTACAAACTGCCGAACGTCCACATTTAGAACTGCTCCCTGGTGTTGGGGAAACAACATCAAAGAAAATCGTTGAGTACCGTAAGGAGCATCCATTGATGGTGCCGGATGACCTTTTATCCATTCATGGTATCGGTCAAAAAACGGTAGACCGACTACGGTGGCTGGTAGAGACAGAAGAGCACGTAGAGAATGAATGAATTTATCTCCAAGTGTGTAGAGGGCGCTGCATCACTCATTGATGTGCAGGGTTGTGTCACTGTTGGTCCTGTTAGTGGTTCTTTTCCAGTGCTAGCTGTCCAAAAACTTGCTGCAACATCAGGCGCTTTGTTTGTAACGGCGCATTTGGATGATGCTGATGAAAGCGAAGCCATGTTGCGTGATTTAGGATGTCATGTTGCTCAGTTTTCCGCATTGGAATCTGAGGTCTGTCAAGATGTGCTTGCAACAAGATTTGCATTGTTAGAATCATTGCAAGGCGAGTGTCCTCCTGACATCATCGTTACAAGTATTGCTGCATTAATGCAGCAAACACCTTCGCCTGATGCAATGCATGCAATAGTCAAGAGGTTCAGAATAGGCGACACGTTTTCGCCATTAGATTTGCAAGAATGGCTTACTGATGTCGGATATGAACGCAAGGAAAGTGTCGATGATGCTTCGCAGTTTGCAGTTCGAGGTGGCGTCATTGATATTGCTACTCCATCAGGCGAGTTCGTGCGAATTGATTTCTTCGGTGACAACATCGAGGCGATGAACGAAATTGATCCAATTTCTTTGGGTTCAGATAGAGGATTAGATGAAATCATCCTTGCTGCTGCTATTGAAGTGGATTGTGACTCCACGTTGGCAGATCACCTCCCGCCTCATTGGAGAGTGGTTCTTGAAGATGTTCTGGAAATGAATCAGCAAGCAAAAAGTTATTTTGACAGGGTGCTTGATATCACTCGATTAGCACATCTCGATGATGTGCAAGCGACGCTCGTCAGAAGGTTGGCAGGTGTCATTGGCTGCATACCGCCTCCTGCAGAAAGTGTTGATATCCAATTGCCAATCTCGCCAATTCCAATATTTTCTACGGTCGTCTCTGAAGCACTTGAAGAAGTTGTTGAGTTAAGTCAAACACGCAATGTCCTGCTCATGTGCCGGACAACTGGTGAAGCAGAAAGAATGAGGGAACTCCTGGCGAAGGGTCAGCCCTTCGAACACGCTAAAAATTTATTCATTGAAGAAGCGTTTGTACACCGTGGGTTCTTTGTTGGCGAGACAGATGCGATAGTACCAGCGCATGAAGTATTTCACCGATATGAGGTCCGCCGAGGCGTCCGTTCTAAGCAAAAGAGCATGCGGCAAGCGATGGCCCACTTTGATGTCGATGACATTGTTGTTCATCGTGAACATGGGATTGCCGAGTATTTGGGGTTGAAAAAGTTAGATGGACAGGGAGACTTGGAATTTTTGACTCTTCGGTTTGCAGGTGGGAAGTTGTTACATGTACCAGCAACACATGCACATTTTGTGCAACGATACATCGGTGCTTTTAAGGGAAAGCCAGAACTTTCTACTATTGGGAGTGCTCGTTGGGCTAGCCAAAAGGAGAAAGCAAAAGGAGCAGTCATAGATTTAGCTCATGAACTGTTAAGAGTGCAAGCAGTACGGGAGCATGCGCCTGGCATCGCATTTCCGAAAGATACGCAGTGGATGCATGAGTTTGAAACGAGTTTTCCATGGGATGAAACTGAAGATCAAATCTCAGCAATTTCAGCCGTTAAGTTGGACATGCAATCTCCAAGGCCAATGGATCGGCTAATCTGTGGTGATGTAGGATTTGGAAAAACTGAGGTTGCTATTCGTGCAGCATTTAAAGCCGTTGAATCAGGAAGGCAGGTTGCACTATTGGTACCCACAACTGTTTTAGCAGTGCAGCATGAGCGAACAATCCGCAAGCGACTCGCTGATTACCCATTTGTCGTTGAGTCAATGACCCGTTTTCATACGGGTGCTGAACAAAAAGAAATCTTAGAACGAGTCGCAAGTGGCAAAGTCGATATATTAATTGGCACGCATCGGATTCTAAGCAAAGACGTGTTCTTTCATCGCTTAGGTTTGGTTATCATTGATGAAGAACAGCGATTTGGCGTTGAGCATAAGCAGCGTTTGCTTGCATTTCGTTCAGAAGCAGATGTCCTTACCCTAACAGCAACTCCGATTCCAAGGACGTTGCACATGGCACTTCTTGGCATTCGAGACATCAGTTCCTTACAGACGGCACCTGTTGATCGTAGAGCAGTTGTGACGGAGATTAAAAGTTGGGATAAGCAACTCGTCAAGCAAGGGATTCAGAGAGAGCTTGCTCGACAAGGTCAAGTTTTCTACGTGCATAATCGTGTGCATGATATTGATGATGTTGCTGAGCAAGTCCAAGAGTTAGTCCCAGAAGCAAGGGTGCTTGTAGGGCATGGGCAGATGCCTCCAAGAGCACTAGAGAAAGTCATGCTCGATTTTGTCCAAGGGAACGCAGATGTACTTGTATCTACGACAATTATCGAATCTGGAATTGACATTCCAAGTGCAAACACCATGTTTATTGATGATGCAGATCGATTCGGCTTATCTGATTTGCACCAACTGAGGGGAAGAGTTGGTCGTTATAAGCACAGAGCATATTGCACGCTTTTGCTTCCTAGAGATCGATTTGTCAATACGACTGCTCGTAAGAGACTCCACGCAATTGAACAATTTTCAATGCTTGGGGCTGGATTTCAAATTGCATTGAGAGATTTAGAGATTCGAGGTGCGGGCAATTTGTTAGGTGCAGAGCAATCAGGGCACATTGCTGCAGTTGGATATGAGATGTATTGTCAATTGTTAGAAGGTGCTGTTCAACGTCTACGAGATGGGAAGAAGAATCGAATTGTTGAGTCTATGATTGACCTAGGACAGTGTGGAGCCATTCCACTTGCGTACATTCCCTCGTCCATTAGGCGGCTCTCGATGTATTGCAGATTAGCCGCAGCTGAAACACATGATTCTATTGCCCAGATTCTGCATGACTTACAAACTGGATATGGGAGGTTGCCAGAAGCAACGCATGATTTGATACGGTTCCATGAATTGAGAGTCGCTGCGTCTTTCCTTGAAATTGGTTCGATGACCGTTGATGAAGAAGATGTCGTTCTACGTACGAAGAACGAACGTGCATTGAGAGAGCATTTAGACAGCGCGATGGGCACATTGCGCACTGTTGGAGTTCCTTCCGCTACTGGTTATGTCGCTCTCTATTACAGAGCGCCTAAAGAGAAAATCAAAGGTGGATTATTGGCTGAAATGCACTCGCTCTTCGTAGAATCAAGTTGTTTACAGGTCTAGGCCGATACAACTACACACATGGCTTCTGCTTTTCAACAAGGGCGTGTTACGCTGCCTTCAACACATGAATCAGTCACACATAAATTCTCAGTGAATGGACATGAGGGGTATCTCACCATTGGGTTATTTGAAGATGGCATGCCAGGTGAAATTTTCATCAAAATGAGCAAAGAAGGGTCGACCCTATCAGGTCTCATTCAAGGTTTTTCTAGAGCATTTTCACTCGCAATTCAATATGGTCTGCCATTATCAGATGCAGTTGAACGCTTTCGAAATATGCGCTTTGACCCGATGGGTCAAACATCGAACCCAAATATACCCCAAGCGACAAGCATTCTTGATTATGTCGCTCAGTATCTTGATTATGAATTCAAAGTACTCTCTTCTCGGGAGGCATCTGCTGCGTAAGCCGAAGATCCTCTTCCAAGATATTGCAAAGGGCTCGCCTTAAGGCGAGCCCTTTCTTAGTTAGAAACAATTGGGGAGAAGGTTATTCAGCGACTGCTTGTTCTTCAGTTTCAACTTCAGAGGTTTCTTCTGTTGTCTCTTCCGCTCTTTCAACAATAATCAAATTGCCTTCGTCATCGAACTCCATATCTTCCCGATCTTCTAGCGGACGATCTGGATTTACGATGACCTCTACATCAGCTTTCAAGTCGCTTCCGAATTGGATGGTGACGTGGTATTCGCCGATTCGTCGTATCGCTTGGTGCAATCGAATTGCTCGAGTGTCAACTGTGAAGCCATTTTCAATAAGAGCATCTGCGATGTCCCGTTGGGTTACAGAGCCATAAAGACCTCCTTGATCATTTGCACTTCGAGTCAGTGTGAGAACAACGCCTTCAAGCTTTTCGATTATCGTTGCTTGCTCAGAACGTTTCGCTTCATACTCTTCAAGAGCAATTTGACGGGCTTCTGCAAGAGCTTCGATTTTTTCAGGAGTTGGTACTTCAGCAACTCCCATTGGCAACAGGTAATTACGAGCATATCCCATTCGAACCCGAACAATGTCACCTACGATGCCAAGATTATCTACGTTTGAGGTAAGGAGCAGTTCTATTCTGCGTGAGCTAGCCATATTGGTGTCCTTTCAATGAAAGTTAGGAGTCGCCGGCACGACCCCAACTACAAGTTTGTGACGCATGCCGGTGCGTCATTTTTGACGTTAGAAGGGGATGTCGTCTGCAGGTGGAGTTGCAGGTACAGTCGCACCTTGATCTGGAGGAGTGTTTGATTGATTGCCCCGAGAATCAACAAATTGGAAATTTTCAATGACGACTTTCAGTTTTGATCGATTGTTTCCATCTTTGTCTTGCCATTGATCAAGTTTTAATCGACCTTCAACAAAGACTGGCCTGCCTTTCGCTAAATATTTAGCCATCGTCTCAGCGGTTTTCCCCCATGCTTCACAATCTACGAACGTCGTTTCTTCTTTTAACTCGCCCATCTTATCTTTGTATCGACGATTTGATGCAATACTAAGTTGAGCAACTGCCATATCGCTTGAAGTTCGTTTCAATTCAGGATCTCGTGTGAGATTTCCCATCAGTAGTACTTTGTTGTAATTCGCCATGTTTTATTCTCCGATTGTGGATTCTATCAGAACTCAGTAGAGCATTTAGGAAAGTAGAGGAAATTCGTTATGCTTCTGTAACTTCCTCAGTTTCAGAGACCTCAGCACTGTCTTCTGATAGATTTTCTTCAACAGCTACCTCTTCTTCAATTGGCACTTCTTTTTCAGAAGAGTCCGCTTTCTTGCTGACACTACTTCCTGAAGCAGAGCCCTTCTCGCTTTTGCTTTCGCCTCGAAGTTTAATCTCAGCGGCAAGGTCTTCCGCACCATCGTTTGCTTCAATGATTTCAGTTGGAACGTGTTCTGCTCGTGTGACCATCATTCGAAGAAGTTGTTCTGATTGATTGCACCGACGTTCTAGATCACTTATCGATGATGTTGGGGCGTTAAAATAAACTAAGAAATATACGCCACGTTTGTTACCGTCGATTTCGTAAGCCAAACGGCGGTCATCCCATTTTTTGAAGTTGATGATAGACGCATCCA
>CAZVAE010000054.1:0-9027 GCA_964624985.1 uncultured Isosphaeraceae bacterium
CCTACAGCTTGATCAATGGCTTTCTTTAGGCCTTTAGGGAGGCGACTGCCATGCGAATAATATGCAGCACAAACAGTCGTTGGGATGGTAAATCCTGGAGGCACTGGTAGTCCAATGGAGGTCATTTCAGCGAGGTTGGCACCTTTTCCTCCAAGCAACTCCTTTTGGGTTGCATTACCCTCTGTTTTACGAGCACCCCAGCAGTACGTCATTTTTGGGGTATGGGAGGTTGATTTCTTACTCAATTTTGCCATGTAGCATCTCCAATGTGTTGTTGAGAGCGGGCATGATACTCGACCGGTACACTGTGCAGGCATGAAACTTCCTAAGGATGCCAAAGCTATACACCAATTCGATGCTACGCCGGCTGAAGTTGCGGCGGCTTGGGACAGCGAGCACCCTATTGTTGCTCTTATTGGCAATCGGGGTTATTCAACTTGGTCAAGATGGAGCATCGTTGCACCTGCTGATGGCAAGCGGATCACACTCGATTCGCCTGATGCCCTTGAACAATTTGGAGCATTGCTCAGCAGCGCATCGAGCCACTCGTTGTTACCAAACTGGATTGGGTATCTTGGATACGAACTTGGATATGCCATTGAGCCAGCATGTGGCACTATTCCAAATCAGAGTTGGCCTCTTATTGATGTTGTCTGGTGTGATAGGGGGCTTATTCATGATGCTGAAACGAATAAATGGTGGTCCGTTGGAGGTTGCGTACCTCCAGAGATTCAAGGGTATCAAGAACCATGTGGGTTGAATGTTGAATTGGAAGATGCAGCGGGTCAAGAGACATTTGTCTCTGCAGTACAAAAGACCGTTGAGTACATTCATGCAGGAGATATCTTCCAAGCGAACATCACGAGACGATTCCACTCACACATCGAAGGCAACATTCGAAATGCTTCACTTTCTCTGTTGCAGGAGCCGGGTGGATGGTTCGGTGCTTGGCTCGAGTTTCAAAAGAGCGGACGGTATGTACTCTCGATGAGTCCAGAACTCTTTTTGCAATTTGATGGAGAAAGCCGGCAGGTTGTGACAAGACCAATGAAGGGAACACGCCCCGATTGTGATTCTCCTGAATTTCTGATGGATTCAGAAAAAGATGCGGCAGAGTTGCACATGATTGTGGACTTAATGCGCAATGATTTGGGGCGAATGTGTGAGTTTGGATCAATCTCGGTTGAACATGCTCGAAAGATCGAGCAGCATCCGACAGTCTGGCAATGTGTTGGTGAGATTCATGGCACCGTTAGAGAAGATGTCCCTGTTCATGACGTGTTGCGACATACATTCCCCGCAGGTTCCGTGACAGGAGCTCCAAAAATTAGGGCAATGCAAATTATCAATGAGTTTGAATCGACTCCCCGCGGTCCATATTGTGGTGCAATCGGCATTTTCGGCAAGTCGCTCATGCTGAACGTTGCCATTCGGACTGCGATGTTTGAAGGGTCAACCTCGCCAATCGAGTTTAATGGCTTGATGGAATACAGCACTGGTTGTGGGATTGTTGCTGAGTCGATTCCAGAAGTTGAACTTCAGGAATCAGAAGTAAAAACTCACATCCTTACGGAGTGCATTGCAGGTTAGGCGGCATGAAGTTGTTGTTTCTGTTGCATTGCAACGGCACGTGTAATCTGCTGTGTGACGAATCGTCGGTGCGAAGGGTTAAAAGAAAAATCAAACATCATGCCCATATACGTTGTGCCACCAGCCTCAAGATGCCAATGCATTAACTTCGCTGTGACACAAAGTGGTGGGCACTCCATTCCAGGAAGTGGAAATCTCAACCAATGCAATCTGTGTCGACCAACTCCACTTCCGTCGCCAACTGGCACTTGCAAACCGACTCCTCCGCCACCAATATTGACAAGGGTAGCGTTAAATGAAGGTCCGACATCTGGCATGACATCTTGTTCTTCGATAGATTCTGGGGTTGTGTCGTTGTTTTGAGAGCGTTCGATTCGAAGTTGGCACATTCGCTCTGGAAGTACGACCGAGCGTGGGTCAAGAAGCGGCCATGCTGAGATTTCTGGAAGCGCTAACGCGTCGGTACTTACACGGTAATCTCGTCTTCGTTGGCACCGTTCAACGGAGGATGGCATTTCAAGAATCAATCCTTGTGCATCGCGACCGTTTGTTCGGTGGGCAAACGTCCCTAATGAACGTGTCCTGAACATCCATCTATTTTGTCCGATTGCAATAATGCCTAAAAGTTGCACACCTTCGACAAGTGGCAATGGTTCTCCGGCAGCCGTCGGCATCTCAACTCGTATCTCTGACGCGCGCATCGAAATCAACTTTGCCCTCCACACAAAATCTCGCCCTGTTGGGCCATTCGGTGCTAGAGCTATCTGAAGTGATCCGTGTTGATCGACAAGTTGTTGTAGGCATCGGCGCCATCCAGTTGTTCGTGAGCGATGTGCTGGCATATCATTTCTCCGTCATGTTTACGTAGCGGTATGTTCTCAATCGCCCTGCGCTGCGACGGAATATAGGTATTGGGGCTGGAAATGGGTTTTTTAGGGCGATTTCGCCCGCATGACCAGAACTGCCCCTTCAGTCTGCACTTCTGGTACCGATAAGTCAGCGAGTCGGGCTGCCATCCTTAACGCCCCCATCGTCCAGAGGCGCACTTTTCGATCATCATTCTTCAATTCCCAAGATGAATCATCGACGAACTCCCCTTCTCGAATTGTAAAGACTGCATCATTGTTCGCCCAGACGAGCTGAAGTGTTCCATCTTCATTCATCCCGTTTGCCCATTGACCTCCGGCAACTTCTGGCCAAAGATCACCTGGTATATCATCCATGATGATGATTCCATCTTCCTTAAGTGATTCTTTAAATAGTCGGAGCGCTTTCACTGCAGCATCAACGTTGTCAATGAGCATAAACATCTGTCCACAACAGACAATGGCATCAACGGGTTCATCCAATGGCAAGTTGTCAAACAAGTTCCCATGAACAAGCGTTGCATCGATGTCCAGTTCACCGCACCTGATCGAACATGCATCAATTGCATGTTGGTCGATATCTAATCCAATCAATTCGTGGCCTGCGACAATCAGTGGGATGAGAACTCGTCCATCACCACAGCCAACATCAATAATCCTCTTTGGGTCATCGCCAAGCAATTGAAGTATTGAATCAATTTGCAAGGTCGATTGTTCATCGTCCATAGGGAGCCAATCGCTCATGTGGGCAATGATACTCTTTGCGTTATTCAGTTGCTTGTGGGGTGGCTTCTTCGGGTTCAGAAGTGGGTTGTTCGGCTGGAATGTCAGTAGATTCTGCAGATTTTTGGGTAGCGCTATCTGGGGTATCGTTGTCGGGGGTATGACTTTCGGGGGCAGGTTTCCAAGATGCTTCACGAGTAAGTCCTTGCACTTCCGGCAAGTCTTGTAAGTTTGCTAATCCAAAGATCGTGAGGAACTCTTTGGTAGTGCCGTAGAGCATTGGCCTTCCGAGTTCTTCAGCGCGACCAACAATTTTAACAAGGCGCCGTTCCATTAGTCCACGCAGCACTTCACCACACGCAACACCTCGAATCACTTCAATTTCTGCACGCATGACTGGTTGTCTGTAGGCAATAATGGAAAGTGTTTCGAGTGCGGCTTGTGAGAGTTTTTGTTGTTGTCGTTCTGCATGCAACCTTGAAACCAAAGGTGCAAGTTCTTCTCGAGTCATGACTCGGTATCCGCCAGCAATCCGTTCGATTCGAAAAGCACGACCGCCCTTGTCGTACAGTTCGTTGAGTGCATCGATTTCTTTTTTTATGTTCTTCGTTGCATCTCCATCATCGAGGCCAAGAACTGTTTTCATCTTTGATTCTGATAGTGACCGCTCACTTGCAAAGAGGAGAGCCTCGATTCGTTGTTTAAGCGGAAGCGTTGAACATGGTGTTTCAAGTGATTGCTTCATGTCAGAGCGGTCAGATGTCATGGTTGCGTAGCGATGGCTACTTTCGCCATTGCGATGTGTTGTGCTCGTTCGAGAGTTGCTCGATCTTTAACACCCGAAGTTACTCGTGCATTTGCCTCTGCGAGTTCTGCTTTTGCTTCTTCTAAGTCAATCTCGGACGCCATAGTTGCTCCTTCGGTCACAAGCGTAAGCGTTTCACCATCTACATGTGCGAAGCCACCTTCAACGAGGTATACGTAAGTTGTTCCATCTTCTCCCTCGATTCTCAAGCTTCCTGGAGCGAGTGTTGATAGAAGAGGAGCGAGTCCCTTTAACATCCCATATTGTCCATCCCAAGCTGGGAATGAAACATAGGTTGCGTCACCTGAAAAGGCCTCGGCGGTTGGGGTTACGATTTTGCAAGGGAATGTGTTTGCCACTGGTCTTTCCTGTAAAAAAAGTGCAAAGAATACAACGGGGCATCATACCAGAATGATGGATATCGTTGGGTTAACAGCGGACTACGCAATTCTGATATGCATTGCTTCATGCACGAGTCTATGTTGTATGCCTTGAAGGATGCATCGATACAGAGAATATTCGCAATCCCGCTCATACTTCGTTACAATGTGCCTCTTATCTCAACCTCACCAATGGAGAACACCCCTGTGACTACTGATACTTCTGCAATGACTACTTTTCTTAATACAAATCTAGACCTTTTCGCACCTTGCCCCTTCAAGGTTGCTGATCTTTCACCTGAAACAGTCGCTTTTGGACGCAAAGAAATCGAGATTGCACAACATGAAATGCCTGGGCTTATGGCACTCCGAGCAAAGTATGGTGAATCAAAGCCACTCTCAGGAGCTCGGATTACCGGCTCACTTCACATGACTATTCAGACTGCAGTTCTCATTGAGACCCTCGTTGAGCTGGGTGCTGAAGTTCGTTGGGCGAGTTGCAACATTTTCTCTACCCAAAACCACGCTGCTGCTGCAGTTGCTGTCGGTCCAAATGGTACCCCAGATGACCCGCAAGGCATCCCCGTCTTTGCGTGGAAAGGCGAGACTCTTGAGGAGTATTGGTGGTGTACATTCCAAGCGCTTCATTGGGGCGATGGACAGTGTCCGAATTTGATACTCGATGATGGCGGTGACGCAACTCTTGTTGTGCACAAAGGCGTGGAGTACAACAAATCGGGCGAAGTTCCACCGAGCGATAGTGCCCATAGCGAAGATGAGCGAATCATTTTTGACATGCTTGCAGATGTGCAAGCGTGGAATCCAAAATTCTGGGAACAATATGCAGTTGAAATCAATGGTGTCAGTGAAGAAACGACAACCGGCATACATCGAATGTACCAAATGGCAAACAACAATACCCTTCTCTTCCCAGTCATTAATGTGAATGATTCAGTAACGAAGAGTAAGTTTGATAATTTGTATGGATGTCGGCACTCATGTGTTGATGGCATCATGCGTGCGACTGACGTCATGCTTGCGGGTAAAGTTGCACTTGTTGCGGGTTATGGCGACGTTGGTAAGGGGTGTTGCCAAGCACTCCGTGGACAAGGGTGCCGAGTTCTCGTCAGTGAGATTGACCCAATTTGTGCACTCCAAGCGGCAATGGAAGGGTATGACGTTGTTCTGCTTGACGATGTGGTTGGCAATGTTGATGTCTTTGTCACAACAACAGGGAACTTCAATGTCATTACGGCTGAGCACATGTCAAAAATGAAACACAATGCCATTGTTGGCAACATTGGACACTTTGATAACGAGATTGAAATGGTTGCTCTCGAGCAGGTTGCCGGAATCGAAAAGATTAACATCAAACCACAAGTTGACGAATGGAAGTTCCCTGATGGTCACTCCATCATTATTCTTGCTGAGGGTCGGTTGTTGAATCTTGGATGTGCAACTGGACATCCAAGCTTTGTCATGAGTAACTCATTTACGAATCAAGTGCTTGCACAGATGGAGTTACATCAGAATCATGGTGAATATGGACATCAGGTCTACACCCTTTCGAAGAAACTCGATGAAATGGTTGCGCGGCTACATCTAGAACAACTTGGCGTGCAGTTGACAGAGCTCACTCCAGAACAGGCGGCATATATTGATGTGCCCGTTGAAGGACCCTATAAGCCAGACCATTACAGATATTAAGGAGGCGAACACGCCTTTGTGGAATAACCTCGCGAACCAGAGAGTGCGCCAACCTCAAAAACGGTATCATTCGCCCTTCACATGAGCGACAGACTCACCCACG
The DNA here is from genome assembly GCA_964624985.1 of uncultured Isosphaeraceae bacterium. GTDB lineage: Bacteria > Planctomycetota > Phycisphaerae > Phycisphaerales > SM1A02. The sequence continues at coordinate 6,175 of CAZVAE010000054.1, forward strand.
AATGTGGCCTTGCCTTTGTTCGGCTTCGAAAGCCCCTGCATTACTATCAGGAGCGATATGGTGATGCTGCATGGGGACTAAGAAAAACCTATTTGCTCATGCAGAAACAATATAACCGTGGGCAAGATGGAGCTGGTCTTGGAGTCGTCAAGTTTGACATGCCAGCAGGTGACCAATTTTTGTTACGAGTTCGTTCAGACAAACACAATGCGATTGAACGAATCTTCGATGCCATCACTGAAGATACAGAAGAACTTAGTGAAGCAATTTCTGCAGATGGGGAAATGCAAGCAAAGCAACGTTGTCGGTTTCTAGGAGAGGCGTATCTAGGTCATTTACGATATGGCACACACTCGGGGAACTCGATGGCCATGTGCCATCCATTTGTTCGTAAAAGCAATGTCGCCAGTAGAAACATTGCACTTGCTGGCAACTTTAACATGACAAATTCAAATGAACTCTTTCAGAACCTTGTTGAGTACGGTCTTGATCCTGTAGGCGATAACGACACGCAAGTAATCCTTGAAAAGATTGGGCACTTTCTCAATGATGAGCACGAACGGCTTATCAGTAAGCATGTGAACTTGACTGGGAGGGAGCTTGCAGAGACTATTTCGAAAGAACTTGATTTGAGTCGAATGTTGCAAAAGGCAGCGCAATATTGGGATGGCGGGTACGTCTTTGCCGCCCTTGTGGGGAATGGTGATTCTTTTATCTGCAGAGATCCGGCTGGAATTCGTCCTGCTTTTATGTATATGAATGATGAGGTAATCGCATGTGCTTCGGAACGTGGAGCATTAGCCAATGTGTTTAATGTAGACCCTGGCGAGATTCATCCTGTAGAGCCAGGTCATATAGTCGTGATTAAACGAGACGGCACAGTTAAAAATGTCGAGTTCACCAAACCTCTTGTGCCGAGGCAATGCTCGTTTGAACGAATCTACTTTAGTCGTGGCAATGATCCACTCATCTACAATCAGCGAAAGCGACTTGGTGCGAATCTTGCACCTAGGATCATGAAGGTGCTTGGAGATGATATAGACCGGGCATTTTTTAGTTACATTCCAAATACAGCTGAGACTTGTTTTCTCGGTTTACTTGAAGCTGTTGGCGGCGCTCTTCGCTCGATCGAAGCAGATGTGATTTGGAATAAAATTCAAGATGGATCAGTGACGAGATCTGATCTCACCCAGTTAAACCATACACGTGTACAAGCCGAGTTGATTGCGCATAAAGATCAGAGGTTGCGAACGTTCATTACCCATGATGCCGCTAGGCGTGATTTAGTGACACATATTTACGATATCACAAGAGGATTGATTGAAAAAGATGACACACTCGTCGTCGTCGATGATTCAATTGTCAGAGGAACAACATTGCGTGAATCCATCATCACAAGTTTGTCGCAACTGAATCCGAAACGAATTGTAATCGTAAGTTCTGCGCCTCCAATCATGTATCCAGATTGTTACGGAATTGACATGAGTCAAATCGGGAAATTCATCGCATTTGAAGCCGCGATCGCGTTGACAAAAGAAACTGGTCATGACTCTATCCTTGATGAGATTGCTTCTCGATGTGATGAACAAGGGGCTCTCCCAATTACAGAAGCCGAGAATCAAGTCAAAACACTGTACGAACAGTTCTCGCTCAAAGAAATCTCATGCAAGATTGCAGAACTCGTTCGACCTTCAGATCTTGATTGGGATGGTGAGCTTGATGTAATCTATCAAGATGTTGAAGGGCTCAATGCTGCGATGCCTGCGTACACTGGTGACTGGTACTTCACAGGAAATTACCCAACTCCTGGAGGAAACGCTGTCGTGAATCGCGCATATTTAAATTGGTATCAAGGTGACGACGCAACGCGTGCATATTGATTTGCGCGGTGCCATACCACAACCATATCAGGGTTAACCGACTTTTGAAAAGTTCGTGCCGTCAGTGTTGATTGTCGTAAGAGTAGGTTCTGATAATTTCGTTGCGGCGTTGAGCGCTGCTTTTTTCACTTCATATTGCTGGAGCGCTACGACAAGTTCTTCGGGTTTCTTTGTAATCCGTGATGCGGTCTCCGCGATGCGATCTGCGGTGGACCATAAATCATTCCGCATGGTTTGCTCTAGGGCTTGGGCAAGTTCCAAGCATGTCCAATAATCTACAGTTGTTTCTAGCATGTCAAATTCCCTTATCTTTGTGCCGCCCACACGTATCGGCAGTACTTTGTCAAACGCATGAGCATGATGAGAAGTTCGAGATATTCGGACGAACAAGGAAAAAGCCCCTTCTGTGGACAAAAACTTGCTATGAGTCTGGATGAATAGGCTCGTAATTCGAACTCGCCAAGTTATCGGACGTGTATCAATTGATGAGAAGATGCCTTCAAGGGTTGCAAAATCACTGTTTTTCTGGTCTAATTCGCCGTTCCCCCCTGTGCCAAAAGGTTCTAATCGGTGGTCGATGATTGCCTTGGGCGTAGTTTTTTAGGAATTGGTATTTATGGCTCGTTATCTCGGTCCCAAAGTCAAACTTTCACGTCGCGTCGGCGTTCCAATTGCGGATATTCCGAAGCACACCGCAAAACGACAACTCACTCCCCCAGGAGCGCACGGTTTTCGTGGTCGACGATTAAAAGATTACGGTGTTCGTCTTGTCGAGAAACAGAAACTTCGGTACCACTACAACATTCTTGAAAAACAGTTTCGTCGTTATGTCGCACAAGCAAGTCGACTTCGAGGGAATACTGGTGAGGTCCTACTTCAACTACTAGAGCAGCGCCTCGACAACGTCCTTCGTCGTGCTGGTTTTGTTCGAACAGTTTGGGCTGCCAGACAAATGTTCGTACACCGACACGTA
>CAZVAE010000055.1:0-4021 GCA_964624985.1 uncultured Isosphaeraceae bacterium
GCCTCTTTTGAATCTTGGATATCTGTTTGGAACTTATCGATGCGTTCGCGTCGGGTTTCGATTCGTGAATCATTGGGCGATTTTTCTTCGATGAGTGCTAGAGATTCTTTACTCTTAACGAGCGCTTCTTCAAATCGCTCAATATCAACCTTGTAACCCGTAACAAAATTATTCAGAACAGTCTCAGCAGTTTGCACAGACCAGAGCCCCATCCAAAAAACGCCTGTGACAAGAAGGGCAGTAATACCAGACCTCGACAACATGCCGACAAGAACACACACAGCGTACAGATAACTAAAGAAGACAGATACGATTGGGATGGCGCTGAAGATGAGTGGATTCCAATCACCAACGCGCAAGCCAACACAAATGAACACGCCTATACAAAAGACAGTAACTTGTAGTACGACAAATAGTAGACTGACGAGGTACTTCGCGAAGAAGAGTTTTACACGTCCAATAGGTTTTGAAATTGTGAGTTCGATTGAACCACTATGGACAAACTCTGGAAAGATTGAGCATGTCGAGATGAGTGCGAGCACAGTTGCAATCCACGCAAGCCAAATGTCGACAAGGAAACTGGAGTAAATGCCAATGTACAAGCCCCTTGCCCATGGGCTTCCCGCATTCAGTTCTTTTGATTCAACATCCCAGAGTCCGTAGAACAGCGTTACGCCCTGATCATCAAATCCGATAGATCCATACAAAACGACAACAAGTGCTGAGAGTCCCAGTGTGAGCCAAAACAACTTAGCGGCACTTAACTGCCTGTATGCATCAACTAGTAATGTTTTGAATTGCATCATTACTCTGCTGCTCCCGGCGCATCCGTGTAATCGACTGCTCTCATAAACAAATCTTCTAAATTTTCTCGTACTGGTTGAACAGAAGTGATGGTGATTTGTTCACTTCGGAGTTTGTCTAAAAGCGGTTGTATCCGCTGAGGGTCATCCCCTTGAACAATGAGTGAATTTCCTTCGATGCGGTCGCATAGTGAACTCGCCCAATCAGGTGGGCTGGATTCAATTTGGATGATGTACCGTTTTGAATCTTTTGTGAGTGAATCAATTGTGCCCTGCATCGTCACTTTACCTTTGACCATAATGGCGACTCTGTCACACACCATCTCAAGTTCACTGAGAAGATGACTGTTTAAAAATATTGCACGACCCTCTTCACGGAGTTCAGCGAGTAAATCACGAATTTCTCTTCTACCAACCGGGTCAACACCATCGGTTGGTTCATCTAAGATGAGAAGTTGGGGATCATTCATCAAAGCTTGTGCGATGCCAAGTCGTTGCAACATCCCTTTGGAGTATGTCCCTACCTTTTTCTTTTCCCATCCCTGAAGCCCAAGTCTAGACAAAAGAGCACTGGATCTCGAGTTTCTCAAATTTCTTGGGACCTTCAAAAGTGCACCATAATGATGCAGTACTTGGTGTCCAGAAAGGTAATACGGGAATCGATGGTGTTCAGGAAGATACCCGACAGCGCAAAGCGCAGATTGGTTACCGATGGGCTTTGATAACATCGTTCCCTTGATTTTTGTAGCGTGAATGACCGTCATCAGTATTTTGACGAGCGTCGATTTTCCCGCACCATTTGGTCCAAGTAGACCAAAAATTTCGCCTTCCATGACATCGAGTGAAACTCCACGAAGTGCATGCACCTTCCCTTTGTAGATTTTCTCAACATCTTGAATCTGGATAACACCCATCGACACAGTGTACCATTCGCACATGACGTATAAATGTCTTCAATCTTTTTTACACTCTCTTGAAAAGGAAGGCGAGGTCCGGCGAATCTCTCGGCAAGTCTCACCTCTCATCGAAATGAACCAATTTGTCCAAGAAGAAGTTCTTGCAGAAAGTCCTACACCGAGTGAGGATGCTGCAACGTTTGATCCGGGCAGAGAATGTAGAGGAGGACAAGCGTTATTTTTTGAAGATATTGAAGGCTGTGATTTCCCCGTTGCGCTGAATACGTTCGGCTCCTACTACCGTATGGAGCGAGCGCTTGGCGGTCGAGGGTTTGAAACAATTGCAGCGGACATTTCCAAATTCACCAAGATGGCACCGCCTTCTGGTATTTCTGAATTGCTTGGTATGGCAAAACAGTTGAAGCCACTGCTTAGCATGAAACCGAAGCGACTAAAGGGCAAGGCACCTTGCCAACAAGTTGTGAATCTCACCGAAAACGATGAAGTGAATCTACTGCGGTTACCCATAATGAAGTGCTGGCCATTTGATGGAAATCCCCAAAAGGTGGGTATTGATGTGTCACCAGAAGAATCTGGTACAGCAAAAGGAGAAGGGCGTTTTGTTACATTCGCTGGTATGCATACAATTCATGCAGATGACCGCAACGAGGCAAAACCAACATCTCACAACATCGGTATGTACCGAGCACAACTTATAGATGAAACCCATCTCGCGATGCATTGGCATATTCATCACGATGGCGCAGTCCACTGGCGATCATGGAAAGAGATTGGTCAACCGATGCCAATTGCAATTTGTTTTGGCGGAGAATCAGTTTTGCCATACGCTGCAACCTGTCCCTTACCTCCTGGAATGAGCGAACTTCTCATGGCAGGATATCTACAAGGTCAAGGCATCGAACTTGTCAAAGCCAAAAGTGTTCCGCTTTGGGTACCAGCAAATAGTGAGATCGTGATTGAGGGGTATGTCAATACAGAATGTGGGTACTGTGGATGGGAACCAGGAGATGAGCCCCTTGGAGAAGGAGCAGTTTTTGAAGGTCCATTCGGAGACCACACTGGGTTTTATTCGATGCCAGATCGGTACCCCATTGTCGATGTCACTGCAGTGACGCATCGAACAAATGCCGTCTTTCCAGCAACTGTTGTTGGTCCACCACCACAAGAAGATTATTACTTAGGCAAAGCAACCGAACGGGTCATGTTGCCTCTTTTAAAAGTCCTGATTCCAGACATCATCGATTATCACTTGCCGATGTTTGGTACGTTTCATAATTGTGTGTTTGTGCAGATTAAACCTGCGTATGCTGAACATGCACGCAGAGTTATGCACGCTATTTGGGGTGCAGGGCAACTCGCATGGACAAAGATGATTGTAGTTGTCGATGAAGGCGTGGACGTACACGATGAACATGCTGTGTATGAAGCAATAAGCGGAATCGATGTTCAAAATGACATCGAAGTTGTTCGAGGCGCGCTTGATATTCTTGACCATGCTGCGCCAGTGATGGGTGCCGGCGGAAAAATTGGATTCGATGCAACTGATAAAACTCCAAATCACAATGCAATACGAATAGTGACAGTGAAGAAGAAGAATGGTCGTGAAGGAGCAAGAGCATTGCAAGAGACACATAAGACCCATCCCCAAGCGTCGATGGTAGTTGCAGTGGATGAATGTGTGGATACTACGAAACTAGGTGACGTCTTCTTTCACTTTGCTGCATGTTTCGATCCATCAAGAGACCTGCATGACTTTGACACGTGGATTGGTCTCGACGGAACAACGAAAATGAAAGGTGACGAGCGAAATGGAAAAGCAGTCCGGCCTTGGCCACCATTTCTACTTCTGGACTGTAGCGATTGAGTCAGGTTTTAGGAAAAGATAGTAGAGTTGACCTTCCGCATATTGCCCACCAGCTTTGATACCAGCAGTTGGACCAACGCCCATAAACAAATCTGCCCGACCCGGAGCTCTTATTGCACCACCAGTGTCTTGGTCAGTCATGAATTGTGTAAAGGGACGCTCTTCACCAGTAAGCGATCTGACAGTCGTGTCAACTAAAACGATTCCACCTCGTGGGAATATTTTTTTATCTGTCGCGACTGATCGTTCAGCAGTTACAGGAACACCTAATGATCCCGCCGGCCAATTACTACCGTCATACTCTCTAAAAAACACGAACGAATCATTTTTGTTAATGAGCCCATTGACTTTGCTCGGGTTTTTATCATACAACCTTCGAATGGCTCGAAGACTCAATTGTTCAGGGGGTAGCAAACCTTCCTCAAGGATACTTTGGC
>CAZVAE010000055.1:4031-8976 GCA_964624985.1 uncultured Isosphaeraceae bacterium
GTATTCACGGTCAGTTTTACCTGCATAACCGATGTACATTAACTCCCCATTGTTAAGCCGTAAACGTGCAGAACCATTGACGTGAATTGTGTAGGCGTCCAAATCGTCCTTCACCCAAACGAGTTCGGTACCTTCTAATTCGCGAGAACGAACAAGTTCTTCTCGTGTTGGCCATGTTTCAACCGTACCATCCGATTTTTTTCTTCCTAGCGGTGTTCCTGATTGGGGATCGGTGACTAAATCATGTGGTCGTTCATAGAGCGGTGCTTCGAAACTAGAATCGGGACTTGTAGAAGCATAAAAATCAGGAGAGTAATATCCCGTGAACAACACTGTGCCTTCACCATCACAACCAACTGAACGATAGATATAGAATCGTTCTTCTAATTCTTGTACAAATTCTTCTTTTGATGTTGAATTCGTGATGAGTTCACGAAGTTCAACCACAGATTTTTTCGCTTGTGCATGGGTAACACCTTCGATTGGAAACCACTGTCTACTCGAAGGAGCGTCGAACCACTCGATGCTATTGTCTATCGAATCTTGCAAAAAGAGATCTCGTTCTTCCCAAGCAATTCCAAGATCAGGCCACTCATTTCGGTCAACTCGCTCTAATGCAGCTTTGCCTTCAGGAAGTGGTGCGGTGTAATTGGGGAGTTTAGATTGAGGATTTGTCGCCACATGTTGGTTTTGGCATGCAATGAGTCCGTTACAAAGAAAAAATAAGGCAATAATTCGGGTTTTCATATGTTGATACATCGGCTACTTCATTGAATTCTGCCAAATAGAGTCCAAATAGAGGATAGAAATCTAAAGTCCTCATGGTAGAATAGCACGAACGCAATTCGCATCGAAGGAACACACCTATGTCCTCAACATACATTCTTGCACTTATTGGCGGCATGCCCGGTTGGTTAGAAATCGTAGTTGTGCTTGTGATTGGGCTTCTCATTTTTGGCAAACGGCTTCCAGAAGTCGGTCGAAACTTAGGAAAATCAATTGTTGAGTTCAAAAAGGGCGTTAAAGGCATCGGTGATGAAATCGATGCAGAAGCAGAGCGAACACCAGAGATTGAAGAAGACTCCGCTAAAAAAGCGGATTTACCTCCTGCGAAAGTGACACCAGACCCAACTGCGAAGGTTAAAGAGGTCGATCATCACCTAGAGGATTAGAGGGGCTCATACGCTCAATACGAGCACTTTGGGGAAGTAGACACGCGGTCCATGTGCAGTGAGCGTGTTTAATGCCGTATTCCCAACATAAATAGCATCTTTTTTGCTTGAATCACGCTTAGTTATACATACACTGAATGTGGCGTATGTATTGAGGAGATTGCTCACAGTAAATCATCACGGAATCGAACGGAGAGAAACGTGAAAAAAATAGTGTTTACCGTTGTCTTGTTTGGTGCTTCTATGCACGCAGATATTCTTGAAGTCCCTACTCAGTATGGAACAATACAGTCCGCGATTGATGCAGCGTCAAATGGCGATTCGATTCATATCTTGAGCGGAGAGTACAACGAAACATTGAACACACTTGGTAAAGCGATTGAGTTAATCGGAGTTGATGGGGCAGAGATGAGAACGGTCGATGCAACAGGGATTGGGGGCTCAGTCATCGTATGCAATACAAACGAAACGTCGGATACTGTCATTACAGGTTTAACGATTACGGGTGGCACAGGTACGTTGCACCCGATTTGGGAAACGTACCAAGGGGGTGGAGTTTTTGCATACTTTGCAAGTCCCACGATTACAGATTGCGTTGTGATTGGCAATACAGCTGAATTTGCAGGTGGAGTCTGGGCGCAAGAATATTTTGGAATAATCAACAACGTTCGTTTTGAGCAGAATCAATCCACGTATCCGAAGACGGGTGGTGCAGGTGGGCTTTACCTGTGGAATTCGACTTCTGTAGTTTCAAATTGTTTGTTTGAAAACAACTCAAGTGTTGGCGCAGGTGGAGCGATGCGTTCTAAAATTTCTTCGAGCAGCAGTGCAGGCAACTCACTTATACAAAACTGTACTTTTAACTTAAACAGTTCTGGTCAATTCGGTGGTGCCGTTGCAACGTATAGAGCAACCCCAACATTCGAGGAATGTTCATTTACAAATAACACTGCCAAAGAGTTTGCGGGTGGTTTTAATGTTGGAGGAATCTTAGTTCCAGGTGTAACAGTAACGTTTAATGATTGTGTGTTTTCTGGAAATACAGCTGGCATTTCAGGTGGAGGTATTCGTGTGAATCAAGCGGGCGCTATCTTTGAGGGTTGTGATATCTCAAACAATGTTGCGCCAGTGTATGGTGGTGGCATTGTAGTCATCGGAGGAGATGGTGCTGCTACATGTAGTATTTCGAATTCAACGATTCAAGAAAACATGAGCGATTTTGGTGGTGCAATCTACCACCTAGACATTGCATCCAGTGACATCGATGGAACACTCATTTGTGGAAATGGGCCAGAACCAATCGTTGGCGCATGGGTTGATCTGGGCGGGAATACATTGGAATCCTCTTGCCTCACATTCTGCGCAGGCGATATTGATGCCAGTGGGCGAGTGAACGTTGAAGATATCTTGACGATGATTGCAGACTTCGGTCCTTGCAATGGCATGGACAGCTGTTTCTCTGACTTAAATGAAGATGGTGTCGTCAACGTGAGTGACCTTCTCATCCTCATTGGAAATTGGGGAGATTGTCAATGAGATTCAATACAATACTTATGTTAGGCTCGCTTGGTGTTGTTGTGCCAACGGTTGCAATTGCAGACGTGATTACGGTTGATGATGATGGGCCAGCGGATTTCTCAACAATCCAAGCAGCTGTTGATGCGGCATCAAATGGAGATGAGATTCTGGTGTATGACGGTGTATACCTCCCAAATGAAGCCACCGCGGTTGTCAATCTGCTTGGAAAATCAGTATGGCTTCACAGTGCTGGTTCGGTGTCAAACACTATCATTGATGGAGCAGGCATGCACCAAGGGATTCTCTGTATCAATGGAGAAACGAATACAACCAGAATCGAAGGATTTACGATTCAAAATTGCAGTTCTGCATGGAATGATTTGGATGGAGATGGAGAGGTTGACTATTGGGAGCACGCTGGAGGTGGCATGGTGTGCGATTCCAGTATTCCAACAATTCTCAACTGTCATTTTACGAATAATTTCAGCAATGGTGATGGTGGTGGTATGTTCAATTACATGAGTAACCCAACTTTGACCAATTGTGATTTTGAGTTTAATACTGCAAATGGCAATGGTAGCGGCATCGCAAATCGGATGAGTAGTCCATATGTAAATGGCTGTAACTTTAGTCAAAACAATGCAACCCTTGGTGGTGGGATGTACAACTATGATGGGAGCAGTCCGTCATTCACTGGCTGTGCATTTTTAAACAACAGTGCTGAGTTCGGTGGAGGAATATACAACAGATTTTTTAGTCAACCGACATTCTCTAAATGTATGTTTGAAGGTAACAGTGCTGAGCATGGTGGTGGGGCAATGTTCAGTTCATCATTCAGCAACACCATTTCAACATCTTCTATTTTTATGGATAACTACACAACAGATTCAGATAGTATTGCTGGGGCAATTGGCAACTCCAACAGTAGCCCAACTCTTACTGGATGTGAGTTTTATGGAAATAGTGCAATGCATCGCGGAGGCGCGTTGTATTGTGCTGTCGGTAGTCAAGCAGACATTTCTGGCTGTATTTTTGAAGGCAACGAAGCGGATAATGGGGGGGGCGTGTATTTTGAATTTTTTAGTGATGCGATGATTGAATCTACGTCCTTTCGAAAAAACACGGGGCACATAGATGGAGCCGCATTGTATGTGATTGATTATTGTAATCTTGAGTTAGATAACATCACAATGATAGGTAATACTTCACCAAGTGCGACAGTGTGGTCATCGAACTTTAATACTATTGACATAGCGGATTGTACGATGGAGTACAACAGCTTAGAGCTGTTAGGTCTTCTTGGTACCTCTATCAAAATCTCAGGGACAAATGCAATTGCACGCATTACTCTTGAAGATGTGAGCACCAAGCTCGAGTTTGTTGCGAGTGCATCACTTACAATGTTAGCAGAGCTCATCCTTCACGGCGCATCTTTGCAGTTTGATGTAGACGCCCTAGATGCACCTGCACCGATTAACTCCAATGGAGTATTTTTGGATGGCTCATTGTGTGTGACAAACACCTCTGGATCTCTTGCAACGTCCTCTATTGGTGATATGATTGCCCTCATTGATTCTAGTGGCATCGATGTGCCAGCAAGTATAGTGCTTCCAGCAATGCCTGCAGGACTAGGACTCCAACTTCCTTGCGGAGAAGATCTCGTGATACATGTCGTTGAAGCTGAAGCGGTCCAATTGGATGATCCGCTTTTGACTGAACTTGATAATGTTCCGGTTGATTTGGAAGTACTCGATGTCAATAATGATGGACAAGATGAACTTGCAGTGTTGTATGGCGGATCGCCCGGCACACTTGTGGTTTATGAAATGACTGCTGATGCAGAGCCCATGCTTCTCCCCAATCTCACAACAACTGTAGGGAATGCGCCCGTTGATATGGATGTTGGGGATGCGAACAATGATGGGAATGACGATCTTGTCATCGCAAATGCAGATGATGATAGCGTCACTCTTTTGACAGCTTCGGATGCAGTTTATGGCACAAGTGTCTTTTCAAGTAAAACGATCCAAGTTCCAAGCACGAATCAAAAGCCAACTAGTGTTGCATTCATCACTTGGAACAATAATGAGCTAGCCGACATTGTTGTTGGGATAGACAAACTCGATGAATTCGAGAGAGATACGCTTAAAGTCATTATGGATGTCGGTTCATCCCATTCCCCCGGGCCACTGTTTGAGATTCCGAAATTTGAATATGCAGGTGTTGAGTATCCGGATGTACCAAGAGTCGCGGAT
>CAZVAE010000056.1:0-8968 GCA_964624985.1 uncultured Isosphaeraceae bacterium
ATGTCCTAAATCTTCTCGCTTCAGCCAAATCTTCGCACCACTGACTTCCTCTGTTAACCGCTTCGCAAATGTAATCGGAGTTGGCCTTGAAACAAAACGAGATAGCAGTGCATCGAGTTCTTCGTGAAAGGATGGATCAACTTTTGCTTCCTCCCATGCGTTCTCTAACTGATGCAAAGCTGCCATCAATGTTTCTGGGACAAACTGCCCGCCAAATGTGCCGTACCAACCATGTTGTGTTGTTGTCATCGTAAAACTTCCTGGGTACTCATTATATGGCGAGCCAGAAACTCAACTTGCGTTTCCTTCACAAATGCAGACTCACTACCAAAACCTATGTGTTCATCGGGTGCGCCTGTACGATCGAACGAAATGAGTTCAATATTGTTGGGGTTCATTGATTTCATTCGAATGGCTTCAATAAATTCCGACTCGACTTGATACGGAATCCAGGAATCATGGCGGCTATGGAAGGCGATCACAGGAATATCCGACCACTCTGCAAGATTCTGCACTGGATTAATCGATCGAAACGCTTCTCTGTTTAACTCTTCGCAAAAGGGGGTATCTAAAAGAGGTTCCCAAGAACCACCTGTTGCTTCTAAGACGAGCGCTTTAAAAGGATGCGGTTGTAACAAACGAGTAATTGCAATCATCCCGCCTGCTGACATTCCTCCAATCGCACATCGCTGGAGGTCAAAACCACCTCTGGTTTCTAGTCCAGCGAGCACTCCATCAATCTCACCAGCCATCTGAAGAATAATGTCAAGTAAACTTGAACGACCCTGAAGAGTTTCATCAAATCTCTGTCCATGTCCCGGCAAATCAACAGCACAAACATTCAAACCTCTTCGGACGCATCTCAGATAACGACCTGGGTCAAGTTCTTTGTCAGCAGTTCGACCATGCATCCAAAAAAGGAATGGTCTAGGTTGGTCATCTTTTCGCACGAGAAGGCACGGAACCTCATTGATTTCTACTGCTTCGGTACAAGTCCGAAGTCTGCTTGGCAACGATTGGTACCTTTCATTCATCAAATGCATCATACCTTGGTCTCCTACGAGTAAACTACGCGGTGTGCTCAAAATACTAGGTGGACAATTTAGGTCGCGAATTTTGAAAACACCTCGCGACAATGACATCACACGCCCATGGACCGGCCGTGCAAGAGAATCGGTCATGAATCAACTACGTGGCCACCTATCTGATGCAAATGTTTTAGATTTGTTTGCTGGTATTGGCACCATGGGCTTAGAAGCAATCAGTCGCGGAGCCAAATGTGCTGTTCTTGTTGAGAAAGACCGAAAAATCTTTGCAATGCTTGAAGCGAACATTGATGCCCTCAATTGCAGCCCGCAAGTGATTCCTATCCAAGGAGATGCGCTCTCTTCGATCCCACTTCTTCGAACTCCGCGACCAGTCGATATCGTCTTCGTCGATCCACCTTATGCAATGATGTCTCAATCGAGTCTTCGAATTCGAATTCTTGAACAGATTTCGAAGATAGAACCGCTATTAGATTCTGAGGGACTCATCGTATTGAGAACACCTATTGATCCAAACACCATCGACCACTCAATTGATTCACTCGTTGGTCCAGAGATTCATAAAGGAGGACCGAGCATGTGGGTTCTCTTTTACAGTAGGAAGAGCCAATGAGTGATATTTGTCCAATTGAATGCCGCAAAGGTGCAATTGAAGTGTTGACTACACTACGAGATGCAGGTTTTGAAACGTATTTTGCAGGCGGTTGCGTCCGAGACCGTTTACTAAGTAGCGCACCAACCGAATATGACATCGCAACTTCTGCACGTCCCGATGATATTAAGAAACTCTTTCCGAAAGCACGAAGTGTAGGAGAAGCATTCGGAGTAATGCTTATTCGTGCACATCAGCATATGTATGACGTCGCAACATTTAGAAGCGATGGTCCCTATAGCGATAAGCGTCATCCTGATGAGATTCAATTCGGCGACGCAGAGCATGACGCACTCCGAAGAGACTTCACCATTAACGGCATGTTCGAAGACCCCATAGAAGATAAGATTATTGATTTCGTTGGGGGAGAAGAAGATATGGAACAACGAGTCGTAAAGGCAATAGGTGATCCACACCAACGAATTGCTGAAGATCATCTACGAATGTTACGCGCGATTCGTTTTGCTGCCCGTTTTGAATTCTCCATTGAAGCAGAAACCGGTAACGCCATACGCGAACATTCTGAAGAACTTGCTGGTATCTCAAGAGAGCGGATCGGTGAAGAAATCCGAAAGATGCTCACAGATCAGAATAGGGGGGTCGCGGCATGGGAGATTCAATATCTCGGTCTCGACCGAGTCTTGTTTGCAGAAGAATCATGCATGAATGCACCAACAAGAGTTGGGCGATTGGCCGCGAATGCTTCATTTGCGACTGCTCTTGCTGCTTGGATTATTGATAGGCACTCAAGCCGTGGAGATCTGCATGCAATTGCGGCAAGGTGGCGAGTGCAACTTCTCCTATCGAATCGTACGTTCGAAGCGCTGAATGTCATCCTTAACATTCATCGTGAAGTCTATGGTTGGAATACATTAGGAACAGCAAAGCAAAAAAGGATTGTCGCTTCAGAACAATTCCTCAATGTGCTTTCAATTGTGCAGTGTGAAGATAGAGCACTGTTTGTGCATATCAGAAGGTGCATTACCGAACTAGAGAAAACGGGCATTGCTCCACCACGTCTTATCTCAGGCAACGATCTTCTCGACGCCGGAGTTCCGCCTACAGAGACCCTTGGGGCAGTGTTAGAGGCGGTCTATGATGCCCAACTTGAAGGTTCAGTAACGACCAAGAGTGATGCTTTAACCCTTGCACTTGCAATCTACAGCGATTTTCGAGACAACTAATCGCACCTTCAAGGGTATACTAGTGGGATGCATATAAGACACATTAAAAAGAACTTAACGTTCATATGTACATTGGCTTGCACTTGCGTTGTCTCACTGTTTGCTGACGAAGAGACTCCCCAAATGCAATGGTCCGACTCTGTTGTCCAAACAGATGAATTGGGAAAGAGTGTTCTTATTATTCCTATGGAAGGGCAGATGCACACTGACATTCGTCCAAGCGTGTATAAAAACCTTGCAGAACGAATCAAAGACGTAAATCCAGACCTGATTATTGTTGAAATCGAAAGTCAAGACCGTCAAAATAATTTTGCGTATCTCATGGGGTACGGTGATCGCAACGAGTTCAATTTGTTTGATGCTGATGATTTGATTGAAATAGCGAAAGTCTTTTATATTGAACTGGGAGATATACCCCAAGTTGCATGGGTTAAAGATTCATCAGGTGTTAGTACAGTTCTCGCACTTTCGTGGCCGACAATGTACATGTCAGATGGTGGATTCCTGCGATCTACAGCTCAAGTTGCGGACTTCATGGCTATAAATAATGAGGACACTCACGGAAAGATTCGCGAATTCAGGGTAATCAATTCCAAAATTGTTGCAGAGTATGGCGACAGAAGTTACGCACTCGTCCGAGCATTTATCGATCCAGATGTTCCATTGTCTGGGACTTGGAAAGGAAAGAAAGTTGAATGGGAAGAGAGCACTCTAGGTGATTTCGTCATAGATCCGGGCGAAGATTCACAGCCTACATTCACCTCAATCCAAGCAACTGAACTTGGCATATGCGAAGGAATTGTTTCTAGCCGCGAAGATGTACTCCTCGCTCAAGGCATTAGAGAATACCACCTTGTCGGAGAAGATATTACGAGTGAAATCGAAATGAGCGTTGATGATTGGCGTGAGGAACTCGCGGATGCAAAGGAACTGTGGGGCGATGCTCAACAATTCAGTCAGTGGGCCGGCTCGGGTGGTGGTGATGAAGCAATAAGAAACCGGAGAAGCGAACTTGCAACATTACGGCAAATCTTAAAAATTATGAAAAAAAATCCTCCAGTCGCAAAGCGATTGGGTAGACCATATCAGCCGGGTATCAGTATTCGCTATCTAGAGCAACGAATTGAAGAACTTGTAGACCTACTCGACCGAATGAAAAATGGCGGCAGCCGTGGTAGTGGCGGTGGAAGTGGCGGCAGGGGCGGAATGGGAGGCCGTTAACTATGCAACGAATAAAAATTCAACATATGAAAAAATTAGTAACCCTTTGCTCAATTCTTTTGTGTTCTATCGTGTTTGCTGATGATGTTTCACTTACCCTAAAAGATGGATCAATCTGGAATGGAGAAGTTGGTCAATCGGTGACTGTTGAGTACACCGATAAAGGAAAAACCACAGAGCTTAAGGGTGAACTCACTCGCGCAACAGCGAGTTACATCATTGTTGATGGGGAATTTTTATTCATTGACAAAATCGACTCCATCTCGACAACAGGTGGCGTAACTGAATCAACTGAAGATAGTGTGGATGACGATACTTCGCAGCCAGCAAACACAGGGACAATAAAGACTAAACCCAAGGAAGGTGATTTGCCAAGAGGCGTGTTCGTCTTGCCTCTTAACGAAATGGTAGGTACATATTTCCGGAACGAAGAAATCACCCAATTAATTGACCATGTTGAAGAGAATTATGGCCTTGGGCAAATTATTGTGCTTGAGATTGACTCTGGTGGTGGGGCAGTGCACATTTGGGACAAAATACGACAAGCGATAGATGAAGCCCGTGATCGACATCGTTTCATTGCATGGATCAAAAGCGCTGGCTCCGGAGCAGCAGCAACAGCATTTGTGTGCGATGAAATTTATTACAAATCGTATGGATATGTTGGCGCAATCACGATGTACTCCGGTGACATTGAAAATGCTGCACCGGATTGGCAAATGGACGGCTGGGTACGCGAACTCGAAACCGTCCTTGCCCACAATAGTTGGACTCCAATGGTTGCGGGCTCTATGGTACGAAGCAAGTACAACTTTTCGTATGACATCGACCCAGAGACAGGAAAGTTCACATATTACGAACATGCGTGGGGCCATACTGTCTTAAGTAAGTCTGGCAGAAACATGATGCTCTCGCCTGATGAAGCACTACACGCTGGATTGAGCGATGGCACTGCAGACACTGGAGAGCAACTCGCTCCACTCCTTGACCTTGAAGAGTGGGTTGAACTCGATACGTATGGAAGAGACCTTGCTGAAGAGTGGGCCGAAACGTTAAAAGAATTTGAAGTAGAGGGACCACGTCTTGCAGAAGAGTTCCGAGGCGCCGTTACTGCGGATACGCCTAAGAAGGCACTTACGGCACGTATTAAAGCAGGCCAAGCACTTCTAAAGTGGTACGACCGAATTGGTGAAAACACATGGCCCATGGTTGCTCGAGGGGTTCAGATTGAGATGATTGAACGCGAGATTAAAAATCTCGAGTATCAAAAACGTAACTTAAACTAAGTTTCTTTTCAAATCCCAGAATCGAAAAACTTCAGAACTGCTGGCCCTACGACGACTTCTAGCCCATCTTCAAGACGTATTGAGTCAATTTTCTGCTCATCTACAAATGTGCCACCTGTTGAATCGCTGTCTGAAAGAACCAATGAACCCGAGTCATCCTGTTCAATTGTGCAATGTTCCCTAGAAACAACTGGTGATTTGATCCGAATATCACACCCCTCATCACGCCCAATAATCAACTCTTCAAGATCACCTAAGGCAAACTTTCGAAGAACTTTCCCGCCTGTGCGGGCACAAATGTGCAACTCCATCATTGAATTTTTAATCTCACATTAAGGGTAGGGCGTCTTGGGCATTCCATTGTGGCACGTAATTCATAAAAATGCCACTTTAACATTCGATAAATATGAAAGAAAGTTGCATCGTTATCGGATGGAATGCATTTTAAACCCCTCAGGATACACTACGTCTGTGTTCCTCCTCATCGACATTGCGTATCTACTTGCACTTCCTTTTGTGCTTCTTTATGCCATTGCTTCGAGGCTGAGAGGGCATGCTCCTCGTAAAGACCTAGCGGCTCGGCTCGGAATTGGAGATGCACTAGAGCCACATCAAAAACGGGTGCTTATCCATGCCGTTTCAGTCGGTGAAGTTAATGCCATCCGAACGCTCGTACGCGATTTGCAATCGCTGGAATATGATGTTGTCGTATGCGTGACGACCGATACTGGAATTGCCCGAGCAGAAGAGGTGTACGGTGACTCGTGTCATGTTGCAAGATTCCCCTTTGATTTCAGCTTTTCAATTCGCAAATTTTTGACTCGTATTAAACCAACCGTCATTGCTCTTGTTGAACTTGAAGTTTGGCCAAATCTTGTTTCAATTTCTGCAAAACGTAACATTCCAATCGTCGTGATTAATGGGAGACTCTCTGAGCGAAGTTTTAAGAGATACAAACTCGCAAAGCCATTTCTCTATCGCACGTTTCATAACATTACTGCAACTGGAATGCAAACTGGACTCTATGCGGACCGGGCAAAGCAACTCGGAGCAAAGAATGTAAGCGTTATAGGAACGATGAAATGGGATAACGCATTGATTTCCGTCGATGCCGCAGAAGCGAAAGCCCTCGCCAGAGATCTCCACATTGATAATCAAAAGCCCCTTGTTGCTGCTGGCTCTACAGCACCAGGGGAACATGAACTGCTCAAGCAAGCAATACCCGAAGGCGTGCAACTCCTTGTTGCACCCCGCAGACCTGAATGGTTTGATGATGCGGAAAAAACATTTCCTTCTTGCAATCGTCGTTCAAAAAAAGAACGAAAAGAGACAGAATATTTTTTACTCGATACGATTGGCGAGTTAGACAAAGCGTATGCACTTGCCGACATCGTCGTGGTTGGAAGAAGTTTTGCCCCAATGTACGGTTCAGATCCAACACAACCAATTGCACTTGGAAAGCCAACCATCATCGGACCGAATGTAAGCGACTTTGAAGAGATGGTTCAAATTCTTGTACAAGGGAAGGCTCTCATTCAATGTGAAGCGAAAGATTTAGCGATGCATGTGCAATCGTTGCTCGATAATGATGATGTGCGGGATGCCCAAATCAAAGCAGGGAACGAAATCATTGCTGCGCAGCAAGGTGCAACAGAAAGATATAAAGCGCTCATTGTGGAGTACACGCCTGATGCATGAACTTGAACTTTTACAATCAATTTATGCTCAAGCATCGCAGTCTAAAGGAATCACAATTGGTCCTGGAGATGATATGGGTGAACTTCAGATTGGGAACCAACGCGTTCTTTGCGCCGTTGACCAACTCATCATCGGCAAACATGTCACCCCAGAAACTTCGCCAAGTGTCGTTGGGAGAAAAGCAGTCGCTCGTTGTTTCAGTGACATTGCAGCTATGGCAGCATTACCTGCAGGCAGTTTGATGACTGCCTGCATCCCATCAGATGTTGAAAACTCATGGTGTAAAGATGTTTTTTCAGGAGCAAAAGAAGCAGCAGAGCAGTGGGGCGGACCAATCTTTGGTGGAGATATCGCTTCTTGTGATGGGCCAGCGATGTTTACAGTCACGGCAATTGCGACCCCAGGAAACCGAACCATCAAACGAACAGGTGCAGAAATTGGCGACTTCCTTTGCATCACAGGCGAACTAGGAAATTCATTCGATGGGCACCATCTGACGTTTGCTCCTCGTATTGAAGAAGCACAGGAACTTCTTCATATTCTAGGAAGCGATCTGCATTCGATGATTGATGTTAGCGATGGTCTAGGAAAAGACGGCTCACATTTATGCAGGAATGGTATCCAACTGGTAATTGATCCAAACTTACTTCCTCTACGTGAAGGGGCGACGATTGAAGGGGCAATCAATGATGGTGAAGATTATGAATTGCTCTTTACGTCTTCGGTCGAACCACCTGCTCACCTCGCGACTGTCATTGGTAGAGTTGAGCAGGGCGAAGGCAAGGTCACAACAACAGCGGGTGAAGATATTAGTTCTTGTGGGTGGGTTCACGCATGACTGTGACAACAAGCGAACAAGGAACATTGGATTTTGCTATTGAATTTGCAAAATCACTACAACCAAACTCAGTTATTCTTCTTTCAGGCGATCTTGGTGCGGGTAAAACATGTTTTGTTCGCGGGCTTTGCGAAGGCCTTGGCGGCGATCCAACGCAAGTAAACAGCCCAACCTTTGTCATTATGCAAGAGTATGACATCGCAAACGATCATCGCCTTGTACATATTGATGCGTACCGGCTCTCAGGCGCTGAAGAACTTGAAACAATCGGATGGGATGAGTTGCTAGAGGATGAGCAAATTATTATCGCAATCGAGTGGCCATCTAAAATCGCAAATGCACTTCCTGAAACAGCAATCAGTATCCAATTGGAACACATTGATTTGATGACTCGGAAGATTACGTTGCAAAAAGATTATTCTTCTGGCGAAAGTGCATAAATCACGACACGGTGTCCAATGGGATCCCAGCCATGTTCTTTGCAAATGGCATCACGCCATTCAATGAGTTCGCCTGATGAGAATTCAACACGATCCCCAGTTCGCATACAGACCATCGTATCGATTGGTTTGCGGCCGTAGATGAGTTGGTAATGTGATTGTTTACCATCAATCATCACTTCTTGAATGATGCCCGCTTCTCGAAGGAGTTTGATGGAGCGATAAAGTGTTGCTTTGGAAACTTGGTAACCATTGCTACGCATATCATTTAACAGGGTTTCAGCTTCAAAGAGACCATCTTGTTCGATGATGGCATTCAATATGTCCGCTCGTTCAGGAGTGTACTTCAAATCTTGCGATTTCAAATACCGCCGAAAAACCGAGCACAAAGGAGCCATGACATCTTGATGCATGAAAGTATCTTACCATGCACGCATGCCTCGCATCCTTGCATTTGAATCGTTTGACGGCGGATCACACAAACAATTCAGAGAAACGTTAACGAACTACTCCAACCACGACTGGACATGGGTAACTCGCCCACCTCATTCATGGAAATGGCGGATGGCTATCAGTGCAATAGAAATGACGGATGAAGTAAAG
>CAZVAE010000057.1:0-3739 GCA_964624985.1 uncultured Isosphaeraceae bacterium
ATCAATGACAAACCAAGCCCCACTTGGCCAGTTGTTATTGCGCAGAGGCGTACTCTCTCAAGGGCAACTTGATGAAGCACTTCGTCACCAGCAATCGAGTTCAGAACGTAAACTGATTGGTGAAGTTCTAGTTGAGCTCGGTTACGTCGATGATCGCGGAGTTCTAGAAACGCTTGCAGAAGCGTATGGGATTCCGTTTGCATCAGATACCGCTCGACTCGCAGATCCAAAAATCATCGAAGTGCTTCCTCGTGAATTCCTCGAAGAACATGGTGTATTACCAATGTTTCTTGTACGAGGTGTGCTCACTGTTGCGGTGAGTGAGCCCGCAAACTTGTATCTGCTGGAAGAAATCGAGCGAAGAACTGGGCACAGAGCTCAAATTGTAGCTGCGACTGCAAAAGATATTGAAGCAGCCCATCGCTCTTATCTACCGGCAGCAAATGTGTTCGTCATAGATGAAATTTATGAAGACATTGACGAACATGATTTTGCAGTTATTGAACAAGTTGCAACTGAAATTGCAGATTTAGAAGAAGATGCAGGTCATGGACCTGTTGTTAAACTCGTAAATTATCTCATCTATTCTGCAGTGCAAGAGGGTGCTTCTGATATACATATCGAACCCGGAGATCACTCATTACGAGTTCGATACCGAATAGACGGAAAACTATACGAGAAGATTCAACCGCCATATAAGATGCAACAAGCAATTGCAAGTCGCATAAAAATTATGGCGAATCTAGACATTTCTGAACGTCGTCTTCCTCAAGATGGTGACTTCAATGTCATGATGGATGGTCGTCCAATTGATTTACGAGTCTCAACAATGCCAAGTAAGTTCGGAGAGATTGTTGTTCTTCGAATCATTGATAGCAAAAACAATCGTTTGTCTTTGGACAGTTTAGGATTCAATGAGCAGATGTTGCAAGATTGGAAGGGTGTTGTAGAACAACCAAATGGTGTTGTGTTAGTCACCGGTCCAACTGGATCGGGTAAATCAACAACTCTGTACTCAGTGCTTTCGCAGCTCGATACAGATGAGATTAATGTATCAACTGTTGAAGATCCAATCGAAGCTCAAATTAGGGGGATTAATCAATCGCAGATTCATGACCGGGCTGGATTCACGTTCTCCAAAGCATTACGTGCGATGTTACGTCAAGATCCAGATGTATTGATGGTTGGCGAAATACGAGATTCCGAAACTGCAACAACTGTGTCTCAAGCAGCATTGACTGGACATCTCGTGTTCTCGACATTACATACAAACGATTCAATAAGTGCGGTTACTCGTTTAGTCAATTTGGGTATTGAACCCTATCTTGTCGCTGCAACAGTACGTGGCGTACTTGCACAACGACTGGTACGTAAGATATGCCCTCATTGTAAGAGTGAATGGAATGGAGACGAAGCAGTTCGTCAAGCGTGTGGTGGTGGTGAATTCAGTATGGGTGCAGGTTGTAACCGTTGTCGTGGTACTGGGTTCGCAGGTCGTATCGGAATTTTTGAATTGCTTGTTCCATCAAACGAATTACTTGAAGCAGTTGGCAGAGGCGCATCGTTGCAAGAGTTACGCAATCTGGCAAATCACTCAACTCTGCGATGTGATGGCTTAGAAAAAGTCGCTCAGGGTTTAACAACCCCAGAAGAGGTGCTCTGTGTAACAAGGAGCGTTGCATGATGTCGACAACGATGGCAAAAGAAACATTTGCTTGGAAAGCAAGAGATATCCATGGACGAGAGTTAAAGGGTTCCTTAGTCGCAATGAACGAAGACGAGGTCGCAAATAGTTTGCGTACACAAGGGTTGTTTATAACAGCGATTGACCCCGAACCACTCTTACAAGCTGAGAACGTAGTAAAAGATGACATTCGTACTGCAATTGCTCAAAAGCGTGTGAAACAAGATGATGTCATTGCATTTTGCCAACAACTTGCAGTCATGCTTGAAACGGGCGTACCTCTTTCAGAATCTCTCGAAGCGTTGATGTTACAGACGAAACAAAAAGAGTTTAAAGAAGTGTTACTCGGTATTTATGACGATGTTTGTGGTGGTGATCCACTTTCAACAGCCCTTGCTAGAAGGAAACGAGTCTTTCCACGAATCGTGGTGAGTTTAGTACGCGCTTCAGAACTTTCGGGAACGTTACCAATGATGCTTGATCGTGTTGCAAGTTACTTGGCCCGAGAACGAAAAACGATGCGTGAAGTGAAGGGCGCGATGACGTATCCGATGATCATGGGATTTACCGCAGTTGTTGTCACATCACTCATTATGACATTCGTACTTCCACGCTTTGCAGCAATTTATGAAATGCGTTCTGCAACCTTACCTTGGCCGACCAAGTTTCTAATGAACGTAAGTAATGGATTACTTGGCACTTGGATGTACTGGATTCCGGCAGTTGCTGCGATACTCGTCATTGCGGTTGTTTGGCACAAAACAAAAAGTGGACGAAAGTTTTACGATTGGATGAAACTGAAATCTCCAGTTGTTGGACCGATGTTTAGCCAGCTCTATACAACTCGAGCATCGAGAACCCTTTCGACTTTGTTAGCAGCTGGTGTAGGCGTACTCGATGCTATTGGTATTTGTAGAGATGTGACAAACAATGTGCAGTTTGACCGGCTATGGACAAACATGGAGAACGATGTTCGTAATGGCCATCCTTTAAGTGACGCTGTGTTTGAATCGCCGTATGTTCCATCATACGTTGCTTCGATGATGGCTTCGGGCGAACGGTCGGGTAAACTTCCTTCCGTGATGGACCGAGTTGCGAGTTTTACGGATGAAGAACTTGAATCACGCGTGAAGAAAGTCTCATCGATGATTGAGCCTTTGATGATTCTCGTTATGGGTGGAGTTGTTGGTGGTGTTGCAATTGCGATGCTCTTGCCAATCTTCAGCATGTCAAAAGTCATCTCTGGCGTCTAACGGTTAGAGTTCTTACGTTCTAAACCCTCAATTTTGAATTGGTGTGGAAAGAAGTTCGGGTTGAAGCCACAATTGAAGTGCGTCCCGAATCTCGTTTGCGCTTTCTGCAAGGCGGACTCGTTCTTTTAGTGATTTGACATGTCCGAGGGTTTTACCATATATGGCAATTCGATTTCTAAGACAATGTAGGGCCGCCTTTTCATCCTTGTATTTCAAGATAAGATCTAAGTGACGCAAAATCACTTGTAACTTTTCACTTCGACCTCGGAACGTTGGTGGCTCACCCCGTAATCGAGTCGCGATGTCATCGAAAATCCAAGGTGCACGCATGGCGCCGCGACCAATCATGATGCCATCGCAGCCAGTGTGGTTAAACATCTGCTCTGCACGTTCTACAGAATCGATATCTCCATTACCAATCACTGGAATCGAAACCGCACTAACAACTTCTGCAATTCCATCGAGATCCGCATTCCCCTTGAACATTTGATGGGTTGTACGACCATGGACGGTAATGGCGGCAATCCCAACATCTTCAAGTCGCTTGGCAATGTCCGGTGCTGTGAGTTCGTTTTCTCCCCAACCAAGTCGAACCTTCGCAGTGACGGGGGTATTGCCACACATTTGTACAATTTGTTTTGCTAGATTCGCTGTTTGCTTCGGAGTTTTGAGTAGGAGCGAACCCCCATTCTTCTTACACACCTTATCGACAGGGCAACCCATGTTGATATCGACAATCAGCGCACCATGCTCAGAAGCCCACCGCGCTGCTTCAGGCAGGGGGTCCTCAACATTGCCATAC
>CAZVAE010000057.1:3749-8956 GCA_964624985.1 uncultured Isosphaeraceae bacterium
GGAGGTGTTGCTTTCTCTAAAATCGCTGGAATCCCACGTACAATTGCATGGCAGTTTAAAAGCTCGGTGCACGCTAACCCAACACCTCCAATCTCACGACACAATAATCGAAATGGAAGATCTGTTATACCTGCCATAGGGGCAAGTAACAGCGGGTAATCAAGTTTGACAGCACCAATCTGCACGTGTGCCATTCTGGCATATTCACTTTCTGAGAACCACACTATATCGCTAAAAACAAGCATTATTTTCCATATATTCAGTAGCACAATTGGCATTCTGCTTGCGTATTAATAAATCGCGAAGATGATAAACCCATCGAGGAGCATCTTTGCAGAAGGAGATATTACAAATGTCAAAAATTATAGGTATAGATCTTGGAACAACGAACTCGGTAGTCGCTGTTATGGAAGGCGATCAACCAAAAGTTCTTATTAATAGTTCGGGAAACCGAACAACCCCATCAGTTGTTGGATTTACTGACAAAGATGAACGTCTTGTCGGCCAACCAGCACGTCACCAACAAGTGACAAACCCAACGAACACTGTGTTTTCTGTGAAACGATTTATGGGTCGCAGGCACAATGAAGTTGAATCCGAAGAAACAATGGTGCCTTATGGTGTCATAGGTGGCGCAGATGATTTAGTGAAAATCGGTGTACAAGACAAAGAGTACACGCCACCAGAGATAGCCGCGATGATTCTAGGTGAACTAAAAAATGTTGCCGAAGATTATCTAGGCGAAAGAGTCGACCGTGCTGTCATTACAGTGCCCGCGTACTTTAATGACGCGCAGCGTCAAGCAACAAAAGATGCAGGTGAAATTGCAGGCCTAACTGTTGAACGTATTATCAACGAGCCAACGGCTGCGGCACTCGCATATGGTCTCGAAAAGAAAACGAATTCGAAGATTGCTGTCTTTGACTTAGGTGGCGGTACGTTCGACGTATCCATTCTAGACATCGGCGATGGTGTCTTTGAAGTTATGGCTACCAACGGTGATACACATCTTGGTGGTGATGACTTTGATCAACGCCTCATTGATTACATTGCAGACGAATTCAAGAAACAAGAAAGTTTAGATTTACGAACAGATCCTATGGCGTTACAACGTCTGAAGGAAGCTGCAGAAAAAGCTAAGTGTGAACTTTCTCAACAGAAAGAAACGTCCGTAAACCTTCCTTTCATTACAGCGGATCAAAATGGTCCAAAGCACTTGCAAGTTACAATTACTCGTGCAACGTTTGAATCAATCTGTAGCGATCTGTTTGATCGACTTCGAAAGCCATGTGAGGCAGCACTTAAAGATGCTGGCTTAGACGCTTCAGGCGTATCAGATATCGTGATGGTCGGCGGTTCTACTCGCATTCCAAAAGTTCAAGAAATCACTAAAGAGATTTTTCAAACAGCAGAACTTGATAAGTCTATCAATCCCGATGAAGTTGTAGCAGTAGGTGCAGCAATTCAAGGCGGTGTTCTTACAGGTGATGTTAAAGACGTTCTTCTTTTGGACGTTACACCACTCTCACTTGGTGTTGAAACACTTGGTAGCGTTATGACTCGCTTGATTGAACGCAACACAACAATTCCGACTTCTAAGAAGGAAACATTTTCAACAGCTGCGGACAGCCAGTCCTCAGTAACGATTCATGTCCTTCAAGGCGAACGAGAGTTTGCAGCAGACAACCGTTCACTTGGTCGATTCGACCTTACGGACATTCCGCCTGCACCTCGTGGCACGCCACAAATCGAAGTTGAATTTGCGATTGACGCAAACGGCATTTTGAATGTTTCAGCAACGGACAAAGCAACAGGAAAAACCCAACAGATTGAAATCAAGGGTTCCTCTGGTTTGAATGAAGATGAAATTGAAAAAATGAAGCAAGATGCAGAAGCGCACGCTGAAGATGACAAGCAACGACGCGAACTTGTTGAAACCAAGAACAAAGCCGAAATGCTCATGCATTCGACGAAGAAGTCGATGGATGAACATGGCGACAAAATTTCACCCGAAGCACGTGGTTCAATTGAATCAGCATTGTCGAACCTCGAAGAGATACTGAAAGGCGACGATAAAGATGCAATTGAAGCAGCATTAACCCAACTCGGCACGGCTGCTGAAGAACTTGGCAAAGCTGTATATGAAGCAACCGCTGCAGAGGCAACCGACCAATCTAAAGATGGCGACTGTTGCGACGGAGACAGCGAAGAGTGTTGCAATAATGGCGACGACGTCATCGATGCTGAATATGAAGTGAACGATGATTAACCAAACCTCCCTCCCTCGGAGCTTTTTTTAAAAGTTCCTCTGCAGAGCCCCTCGTAAGAGGGGCTCTGTTCTTAGGATCATGTCAGGGGTCAGATTCATTTTGTGTCTGAATCATCACCCTCAATCGTGAGACGTGTCGGATGTCCAAACCAAGCGTTGATTTCCGCTTTGTCGTAATGCTGCTTGAGTGTCTCAACAACATCCTCCATCGAACCATCGGGACGAGCCCACCCGTGAAAGACGTCTGGGAAATCTACACTACAGTTTTTGCATTTTTTACTGTTGTCAAATCGGATTGGGCACCAGAATGATTCGACGTTCCGTAGCATTTCTGAACCAAGTGACCACACTCCTGTCATCCAATCGCAATACAAGCACCAAATCAAATCATGTCCAACTAGATTTTTGAATTTATATCTTCCAACTCGAACCCAATCGCTTTGTTTATAACGTGGAAAGCGTATAAGCCATACGAGCCAAGGATAGACGAGCAATTCTGCAATACGAACACAAAGAAAAACCGGAACTGCAAATGCTGTAATCCAAACGGCGATGAAGTTTCTCCATGTCCCTACGAGTCCATTGAGGAATGTAACAATGCGGGGTCCTTTACGTGCTGTTGGATGGCATAGGCCATGTAGAACAGTCCAAATCATGACAGCAAGCACTTGTGCAACGACCGAAGTGGCCAGCCCGAACCAGCCACCAAATATTGGGCCAAGCACGAGAGGCAACCCAGTAAAGAAACCCACGACGATGTCAAGACCGGGTGCAACGCAAAGGCACTCCGAAAACGCCTTGCCGACTGAACCAAATCGAGGGATGAGGTGAAGCAATCCAGCAACGGTTAAGAGTGAGCCGAGTGTGATTCCGCCAATTGTTAGACCAGTACAAATGTAATCATGCATGCAGTGGATAGTAACAGGTGTAGAATGTCATACGATGATTATTCTTACTGCACTACGAGAAGAAATCCCAACGCTCCACGAAGAGCATCACGTTTTTGTGACTGGGCTTGGAAAAGTGAATGCCACGATGCATGCAACTCGAATCATTCTTGAACACAAGCCCTCACTTATCGTGAACTTTGGAACTGCGGGCTCCATTTCAAGTGATTACAGCCAAGGATTAATTGAATGTACCGGTTTTATCCAACGAGACATGGATTGCTCGCCGCTTGGTTTTGATAGATTCATCACACCATTTGAAGAAGAAGACTATTTGATCGGTACAACAGAGATTGTCTGTGGTACGGGTGATTCATTCGTGACAAATCCAGAACTTCCAGGATCTGGTGTACACATTGTTGACATGGAAGCGTATGCGATTGCCAAAGTATGCAAGAAGTACGATGTACCGTTCCGTTGTTTTAAATATATCAGCGATGCCGCTGACGAAAATGCAGGCGACGATTGGATGACTTTTGAGCATGCCAAAGCGGAAGCACTCTTTATTGAGCAGTTAAACACATTGTGATGTTGCTACAATACGAAGATGACTACATTACAAACTGCCCCAATATCACAAGACACGATTCAATCATTTCGAGATGCTTTTGAAAAGGATTCCTCTGCAAAAGTTGCTCAAAACGCTGTAGCCCAAACCACAATTGATGATGTTGCCCTAGTACGAGATGTCGTGCAGGGAACTGATTTTACGTTTTCAACACATCTCGATGATTGGAAGGTCACGAATCAAAAGAAATCTGGCCGCTGTTGGCTCTTTGCAGCGTTAAACATGCTTCGAGTTCCTGCCATGAAAAAGATGAACGTCAAAGAGTTTGAGTTCAGTCAAAACTGGGCGATGTTTTGGGACAAATTCGAACGAGCAAACTGGTTTCTGCAACACATCATCGACACCGCAGGCCGAGATGTAGATGATCGTACAGTGGCGTTCTTACTCAATGACCCAATCGGTGATGGTGGTCAATGGAACATGTTCGTCAATGTTGTGAAAAAACATGGTCTTGTTCCAAAATCAGCCATGCCTGAAACGGAAAGTTCATCTTGTACGATGAAAATGAACATGATTCTAAGGTGGAAACTTCGCGATGGTGCAGAACAGATTCGCGAAGAAGGAACGGATATGGAAGCAAAGCGGCAAGAGATACTTTCGGGGATTTGGCGCATTCTTTGTATTCATCTTGGAACGCCGCCAACAAAGTTTATGTGGCAGTGGCAAGATAAAGACAAAAAGTTTCACCGCAAAGGCGAAATGACACCACTTGAATTTGCTGCGGAATATATTGAAACTCCACTTGATGATTATGTTTGTGTTGTGAACGACCCTCGCCCTGGAAATGATTATATGAACACCTACACGGTGGAGTGTTTGGGGAATGTAGTAGGTGGCGAGTTAGTGAAATACCTCAATGTAGAAACATCAGTCATGAAAGATTTGACACAAAAAACACTTGAAGATGGCAAGCCCGTCTGGATGGGTTGCGATGTTGGAAAGATGTTTAGACGTGATGTTGGCATTTGGGACGCTGAACTTTTTGATTTTGAAAGTGTGTACGGGACTGATTTGGGTTTAGATAAGGCGCAACGCTTGAACTATCACCAAACTTTGATGACTCACGCGATGTTATTTACTGGTGTCGATGTGCACGATGGCGTTGCAACAAAATGGCGAGTTGAAAATTCGTGGGGCGAAGATGCAGTAGGTGTTAAGGGATTCCACGCAATGAACGATTCGTGGTTTGACTAATACATGTTCTAAGTTGCGATTTAGAAAAAATATCTACCAGCGGATCTACTAGCTGCTTGGGAGGAAGAACCGACCGTACTCGCACCTTGGGATCCAATGGGCTCATTAGCGAGGTAAGTTAGTTACAAACGGTGACAGCTACACGAGCAGGTCAATGATGCCAGCGGCACCAAGGACAATGCTGACTATTCCATTCAGCGTAAAAAAAGTAAGAGCGATTTTAGTGGTG
>CAZVAE010000058.1:0-8880 GCA_964624985.1 uncultured Isosphaeraceae bacterium
AAACTCTTTTCTTGGTGAAATGATTTTTTTTTCGCTGTTGGTTCAAATGGAAAGTCTGCAAGAATATCGTGGAAGTGTGCAAGGATTCTTCCAGATTCTGCTGCTGCTGGATTCGATTTGTCGAACCGGTTCCCGTTAATGAAACGAAACAACTCATAAACTCTGTTTTCATGCTCAACAAAAGTATGTCCATCGATAGTCTCAACAAGACCTGCGACTGGGAACCTGTGTTCTTTCAAACGTTTTTGTACCTCGTGAGCAAACTCAACTTGTATGCGAACATCGTTTCCATACGCTCTGCGCTTCAATAGATATCTTCCCTTTGTGGCTCCGACGAGCATTTTTGCTGCACGACGGGATCCCTTGCGGTAATCGGAAATTCTTTCAATCGCCCCTATGTCATATCTACTCAACACGATGGCTAAATCTTGACCATCAATCTCTTCCGCAACTGTTGAATCGTCCACTAGGGGGCCAAGTCTAGGCGCTCTGTTAATATTATCTGAGTCATTGGACACGTTCTTATTCTAGCGACTGCTAAGAGCTTTACTCTAAAAAGTTAGTAAGACGCTTTGCCAAATTCTGCCATCATTCTGCGTTTTGAACTTGTTCCTTGATGCGATCAACTGCACCTTTAATCTCAACAATTCGCCTACTTGTATCACCATCTAAGCACTTACTCGCAATCGTATTGGATTCACGTAACATTTCTTGAGCTAAAAAATCAAGCGTTCGCCCTATTGGTTCTTCGTCTGAAGCGGCGAGTAGTTCTCTAAACTGAATGAGGTGACCTTCTAGTCGAGATATCTCTTCTGCAATATCTGTTTTCTCTGCAAAAAGTGCGACTTCTCTAAGAAGATCCGTGTCGTCAACACTTTTGCCTATCTCGGCTAATAGTGCTTCTACACGTTGTCTAAGTCGATTCTGGTACTCGGTAACAATTTCTGGTGCCCGAGATTTGATAAATGAAAGGTCGCCTTCTATTTTTGAAAGATAATTTTGTAAATCTTGCTCTAGAGTTTGACCTTCGTGTTTCCTCATCTCGATAACTGATGAACATGCTTCGTGAACAAGTCTCAACAACTCTGGTTTTACTCTTGCAATAGTGTCGTCTTCTTTATCGTTACTGAGGACTCCTGGTAACATGAGCAGCCTGCTCATGTCAATTGGCAACTCAACATTTATTTCACGGAGTTGTTGTATATAGTTCTCTAATACTTCCCTGTTTATGGTCGCAACTACGTGTTCTGATGTATCAACACACTTTACAATTACGGTCACGCTCCCACGAGAAAGTTGTTTTGATAACAGAACGTCTAATTCAGTTTCAAGACTTTGCATTGGCTCAGGTAGACGAATATTCGCTTTGTAAAATTTGTTGTTAACTGTTCGTATTTCTACTTGAAGCGATACACCTTCATTGCGGCTTGAGGCGCTGCCGAAGCCAGTCATCGAACGAATCATTTAACTACCGTCCGTTGGAAGGTCTGGGCTCGTTGAGTCTGGTGTGGAAGGTGTGGTAATAGATGTTGTATCAATGGATGTTGGTTCTTGGGCTGTTGTGCTATCAACAAGATTTAACGAGATTGCAAGACCAATAAACAAAATGAATGCAACAACGGTCATTACGGTTAGTGCATCACCAACTCGCCCACCAAACACGGTGTCTGTACCGCCTCCACCCGCTCCACCAAACGCTGCAGCTAAACCTCCGCCCTGAGGTCTTTGAACCAAAATGATTAGAATCATCGCAACTGAAACAACGATGAGTGCTATGGTAAGAATAAGAAAAGTATTGTTCATAATGTATTGTCCAATGTGTATATGTTAAGAATTAATGGCTGCCTTGACAATCGCAGAGAATGAATCTGCTGATAACGAAGCGCCTCCAACAAGTGCGCCATCAATGTCCTCACAAGAAAAAAGTTCAGTTGCATTTTCTGGTTTTACAGATCCGCCATACTGGATTCTAGTTTTCGCTGATATATTCTCATCAAAAAGGACAGCAAGGGTTGATCGAATGGTGGTATGAACTTCTTGAGCGTCTGAAGGCGTTGCCATCTTGCCTGTTCCAATTGCCCAGACAGGTTCATACGCAATGACAATGTTATCCATTTGCAACAATTCCACACCAGCCAAGCCTTCCTCAACTTGAGACAGAACGACTGGTAACGTTTCGCCTGCTTCACGTTGCTGAAGAGTCTCGCCAACACAAAGAACAACCTGAAGACCTTCTTGGAGTCCCGCAACGACTTTTTTCGCAACAATCTCGTTCGTTTCACCCAATAGATGCCTTCGCTCACTGTGCCCCGCGAGGACACTCACCACCCCGACATCTTTGAGCATTTTCGCACTAGTTTCTCCAGTAAACGCACCACTTTCTTCGTACCACATGTTTTGTGCACCAAGGGCTATAGATGAGTTATCGATGGCGTTATGCACTGCTTGTAAAAATGGGAGTGGCGGGTAGACCACAACATCGCATTCACCACAGCCAACAAGGTCAGAGGCAACAGCGTTTGCAAGTGAAACAGAAGATTCGACGATGGTATTCATCTTCCAGTTTCCGCCAATAATAGGTGTGCGTTTCGTCATGAGAAACCGAGAAGGATACCAGAAATCACATTCTTCCTCGCAATTTACACGTATCCGAGTACAATTCGACCCTTCAACCCCCCTTGAAGGGAGCAAAAGTCAACTCTATGGAACGAAGCGCAGTAGACATAAGAAAAGAGTTCATCGATTTCTTCTCGGATCGGTGCGGTCATGCAATTGTTCCATCGAGTCCAGTCATCCCTCACGATGATCCAACATTACTCTTTACAAACGCAGGGATGAATCAGTTTAAAGATGTCTTCCTTGGTCGGGGCTCTCGTCCTTACTCGCGGGCTGCGGATACACAAAAATGTATACGAGCTGGCGGCAAACACAATGACCTTGAAGATGTCGGACGAGATACATACCACCACACTTTTTTTGAAATGCTGGGTAACTGGTCTTTTGGTGATTACTTTAAAGCGGAAGCAATTCAGTGGGCGTGGGAATTGATGACCGAGGTTTGGGGCCTTGATAAGTCAAGGTTGTATGTCACTGTCTTCGCTGGTGATGAGCAAGATGGGTTAGAAGCAGATGTTGAAACTGAAAATCTATGGAAAGAACTTACTGATATTGACCCAACGCATATAACACGATGGGATAAAAAGGATAACTTTTGGGAAATGGGGAATACAGGGCCTTGTGGCCCGTGTAGTGAAATTCACTTCGACAGTACACCCAACGGTGATGGCGGGCATCTGGTCAATATGGATGATCCAAATGTCATAGAAATTTGGAATCTAGTCTTTATTCAGTTTAATCGTGGAGAGGGTGGTAGTTTAACTGCCCTGCCGAATAAACACGTTGACACCGGAATGGGATTTGAACGAATTGTTCGTGTCCTTCAGGGGAAATCAAGCAATTACGACACCGATCTTTGGCAACCAATTTTTGATGCAATACAAAAGTGTACAGGCGCAGAACCGTATGACAGTGGTACTGAAAACCAAACGAACATCGCATACAGAGTTCTTGCAGATCACGTCAGATGTTTAGCTGTTGCAATTGCTGATGGCGGAAGACCTGGCGCAGCAGGACGCGAGTATGTCCTAAGACGAATATTGCGACGAGGCGTTCGGCATGCACACCAAACCCTTGGCGTTGATGGCCCTCTTCTGTTTAAACTTGTGCCCTCTGTCGTTGAAACTCTTGGTGATGTATTCCCAGAAATAAAAGAGAATGAAGATACAATTGCACACATTATTCGCGATGAAGAAGAAAGTTTTCTTAAAACACTTGACAGAGGAATTGAACTTTTTGAAAAGGCCGTGAATGAAGGTGATGGCAAGACCATAGATGCAAAAAACGCATTTGCTCTTCACGATACGTTTGGATTCCCTGTTGATTTGACTGAAGTAATGGCAGAGGAACGGGGATTAACTGTGGATCGTATTGGTTACGACAAACTAATGGAGGCTGCGAGGGAAACTTCAAGAGCAACTTCAGAAACCGATAACAAGATGCAATTGCCTCCTGAAGTGCTGGGCGAACTAGAAACGTTGCGCATTGCGCCTACCGATGACTTGAATAAATATGGTACTGGAGCTTCTTTATCGAACGTGAAAGCAATTTGGGATGGTAAAAAACTTGTTGGAAGTGTCGATGATTCCATGGCGTTTAAGTCTGTTGGGATTGTTCTCGATAAAACAACATTCTATTCGGAGGCGGGTGGTCAGATTGGCGATACCGGAGTGATTGAAAACGAATCTACTTCAACCAATGAGCAATCTGTGTTTACAGTTCAAGAAACACGCCGATTTGGTGGATATGTCTTACATATTGGACACATTACAAATGGAACAATCGCTTGTGGTGATGAAGTAACCGCTGTTGTTAATGAAAAGAATCGTCACGCGATTGCTTCGAACCATTCTGCAACACATGTACTCAATCATGCGCTTCGTGCCGTCCTTCAAGACGAAGTGCATCAAAGAGGATCGCTTGTTGATGGGGATAAACTACGATTCGACTATTCGCAATCACATGCGATGAGTGATACAGAGATGCAAGACGTAGAGAAACTTGTCAATACCGCAATAGAGGCAAACCTGATTGTTAATGCCGAAGAAGTACCTTTAGAAGTAGCGCAAACGATTTATGGTGTCCGTGCAGTGTTCGGAGAACAGTACCCCGACCCTGTTCGGGTCGTTAGCATTGGACCTACTGTTCAAGAGTTGCTTGCAGACCCTACAAATGAAAAATGGTATGACTATTCTGTTGAGTTTTGCGGTGGGACACATTTGCCAAGTTGCAGTCATGCAGAGCACTTTGCGATCCTCCATGAGGGGGCGTTAGCATCTGGAACTCGCCGAATTCTGGCAGTCACTGCAGTTGCGGCAAAAGCAGCACATGAAGCGGGTCTCTCCCTGATTCAACAGATTGAAAGTGCTTCAGAACTTGATGGTGAATCCTTGTGCGATGCATACGCTGAGTTCACTCGACTTGTTGATGAACTATCTATTTCACAATGCATGAAACATCGTGCTAAAACGCTTTTAAAAACACTTCACGGACGTGTAAGAGAGGTTCAGAAAAGTGTCGCCTCTTCTAGGCGAGGAGATGTTCTGGAACAGGCAAAGAAGATTGCAGAATCGGGCGAAACGATTATTGTTGCTTCAGTAGATGGTGCTGATAAGGATTCAATCCTTAGCGCCCTTGATGCGGTACGTTCAAAACATCCAGATGGTGCAGCGATGTTGTTCACAGCCGACAATGAGGAAAGCAAGGTTATTATCGTTGCAGGAGTAAGCAAGACACTCATCGAAAATGGATTAAGGGCTGGAGATTGGGTTAGAGAAGCCGCTCAAATTTGTGGTGGAGGTGGTGGTGGAAGGCCTGACACCGCACAGGCAGGTGGAAGGAATCCTGAAAAAATACCTTCTGCAATGAAACATGCATTAGCATTCGCACAAGAGGTACTCGCATGACAGACAAACAAGAACAAAACGAAATTGAACCAAAAAAAGAAGAAGGTGTTCCACATTTCATCACACCTCTTCACCCAATTGCGCATCAAGTTGGCTCTCATGTTCTTTCTGCTCTTGAGCATGATGAAACCGTCGCAGTTCTCACAACGATTACTGGGTCAACACATGGGCAACAGGTGATCTCCGTGCCGCTCTCAAGCGAACATGTTCAGAAAGTTCACCGCTTCATTGAAGAGATTCACAAAAGCAATGAGCCAGAAAATGTTCCCTGTGTTGGATTTCATTGCTTCCTCAATCAAGAAGAAGATGATTCTTGAGAAAGAGCCATCACTCTCCATGTGCCGAGCATGGCGATGAGGGTACACCAAGTGACAGATCCTGTCGCCAAAACCGCATGGCCTACGTAAGTGCCAACTAAACCCTTCACCGTCAATGTCCCATACAGGAACATGATGATAAACATGACGAGAAGCACTCGGTCTTTTCGTTCCCAAAGGTAAAACTGCACCATCACAGAAGCAGGTAACAGGAGCAGGAAGAAATGTGCCTTACTACTCATTGGGGAGAGCAATAACATGGCGCTCACCACAAGTGCGCCCTCACAAAATCGCCTATGAACAATTGAACTTTTTGAGGGTTTGTAGATTGCAATACACAAAATGCAAAGGATGATGAATCGAATCAAGTTAGTGACAATGGAAATCGCTACTGGTGAAAGAGTCATGAGTCGAACATCGATTGCATCTTTGTTAGCATGAGTTGGGAATGAAAACAAACGTTCAATCGTTCCGGAAACACTCTGGTTGAGTTGATTCCATGTGGACCAATGCGTAACCGCATCTGCGCTATCTGCAAGATGCAATGAACTCAACACTGTTGAAATCCAATGGCCTGCCCACGTTCCTGACTCTCTTGGAAAGAGAATGTCCGGAATATAGAACGCACTAACAGTCGTCGCAATCATCACAACTGCTGCCTTCCATCTCTTATGGAGAAGGAGATAAGGGAAGAATAATAATGGTGTTGCTTTACATGCTGTTGCTATACCAATCGCAACACCGCCTCTTCCTTCTTTTTGGTGTGCCCAGCATCGAATCGCTAGAACAATCAGGGCTGCAATAAGTAGATCGTGGCTATAGTTTTCAATCGGCGAGACGACGTATCTCCCAGCAATGAGTGCAACAAGGCACCAAAACATTGCCATCTTTTTGAACGAGTGCTTGCCAACCACCAATGATTGGATTGTTGAGAAGATGAAGACAAGAAAACATGCCATCACTCCTAGCATTGCAACTCGT
Organism: uncultured Isosphaeraceae bacterium; assembly: GCA_964624985.1. Lineage (GTDB taxonomy): Bacteria > Planctomycetota > Phycisphaerae > Phycisphaerales > SM1A02. The sequence continues at coordinate 6,821 of CAZVAE010000058.1, forward strand.
TGGACAAAATCACTCATCTCCACAAATGGGATGTACATTGCAACTAGTAATGGTGGGTATGCCATTGCAGCAATGCCTTCTGGTGATCCTCCATTCAGCATGGTCGAGGCTGCTTGGTCATAAAGCTCAAGCATAAATTGAGTGTTCTTCCAACCATAAATGAGGAATAGAGCCAACCAAGTGGCCAAAATTGAATAAAGCCAGAATGTCCAATGTTTCTGTTTGGGCATACGAAATGGCAATCATACCCCACGATTGGCTCTCTCTCAGGTTACGATGTAAGCATGAAAGATATATTTGACATCTCACTTGCACAGTGGTCGTTACACCGTGCTTTGTTTGCGGGTTACTTGCAATCAAAAGATTTTCCAACAATTGCAAAAGAACAATTTGACATCGAAGCTGTCGAGTATGTCAATACCTTTTTCCCAGATAGGCAGCCCAAGTCGTCATTTATTGAAGAGTTAAACAGCCGATGTAAAGAGAGTGGCGTGCAGAATTTGCTCATCATGTGCGATGGTGAGGGGCATCTTGGTGATCCAGATGAAACAGCTCGAATTCAAGCTGTTGAAAACCATTACAAATGGGTCGATGCAGCTGTTCAACTGGGCTGTCACTCTATCCGAGTTAATGCTCAATCTGAAGGTGCTCCCGAAGAGCAATGTAAACTTGCTGCAGATGGGCTAAGAAGATTGACTGAATTCGGTGACACCAAAAAGATAAATGTGATTGTTGAAAACCATGGTGGATTAAGTTCAAATGGAGCATGGCTTGCATCAGTAATCGAACGTGTGAATCATCCTAGATGTGGTACGTTGCCAGACTTTGGTAACTTCATTCTCGATTGGAGCACGCGTGAAGAATATGATCGGTATCTCGGAGTAGCTGAGTTAATGCCATTCGCGAAAGCAGTAAGTGCAAAGTCACATGATTTTGATAACGACGGAAATGAAATTCATACTGAATATGAAAAGATGATTGATATCGTTCTTGATTCTGGATATCGAGGGTGGATAGGGATTGAATACGAGGGTCAAACAATGAGTGAATTTGAAGGGATCATTCGAACAAGGGATTTACTTCGTAAAATCAGAAGAGAGAGAGAAAAAGCGGCATGAAAGCAGCTCTTGTGTTGAAAGAGGGTGTTCCGGTCGCTCAAAACATTTCAGTAGTGCAAGATTGGGAGCCTGGCGAACTTAGTGCAGATTCTGTCCTTGTAAAAACAGAGGCCTCCGCTCTCAACCATCTAGACTTGTGGGTCGGCATTGGGATGCCCGGGCTTCATCTGGAGTATCCTCGCATCAGTGGGTCCGATGGTTGCGGCATTGTCCAATCTGTTGGTGAAAATGTAGATCGTGCATGGATTGGTAAACGTGTATTGTTAAATGCCGCGGTCAAACAAAAAGAACCTCCGCTTCCGGATGTGCCTGAAATTCCCCCTGACATCAGGATGATTGGTGAACATAACAATGGAACGAATGCAGAATGTTTTGTTGCGCCGGTATCAAACATTCTTGATGTCGGTGATGCTGATCCAATCGATGCCGCTGCTTTTGGTCTTGCGCATCTCACTGCGTGGCGTATGCTTGTTTCACGAGCTCGGCTCAAAGAGGGCCAAACTATACTTATCACCGGAATTGGCGGCGGTGCTGCCCTTGCAGCATTCAACATTTGCAGTTATTTCAATTGCAACATCATCGTGTCATCAAGACACCAATGGAAACTCGATAAAGCGATTGAACTAGGTGCAACAGAGGCGATCTTGGATACTGGGGAAGATTGGTCTCGCACGGTTCGTCAAATGACGAATAAGCGAGGCGTGCATGTTTGCGTTGATTCTGTAGGTGGTCCACTTCACCTTCCTTGTATTAAGTCGCTTGCACGTGGTGGTTCGCTTGTGACGTGCGGGTGCACTGCTGGCGCATCGCCGAAAACTGATCTCGCTCGTATATTTTGGAACCAATTGTCTGTTCTAGGTTCGACAATGGGTGATATGAACGAGTTTAAAGAAGTGTTTACCCTCTTTAAGGCTGGGGTTCGCCCTGTTATCGATTCGGTAC
>CAZVAE010000059.1:0-8565 GCA_964624985.1 uncultured Isosphaeraceae bacterium
AAGTAAACGCGGTTTCCATGATTATGGAACTAGTCGATGCAACGACTCTTGATCAGCAACTGCCGAAAAACCATGGTGATGCGGTGGCTATCTTCTTGCAAATCGCAAGAGGGCTGGCGCATATGCACGGTCGAGGGTATGTACATGCAGATATGAAGCCAAATAACGTACTTGTTGATGAAGAACGAAAAGTCAAAATCATTGACCTTGGCCAAGCGTGTCCCATTGGAACGATTAAGAAGCGAATTCAGGGAACTCCCGGTTACATGGCGCCAGAACAAGCCCATCGTAAAGAGATTACACCTAAAACTGATATTTATAATCTCGGTGCAATGATGTACTGGGTGCTGGTTGGGGAAGTCATCCCAACAGCGATGCCGCCGAAAGGCGCCACAGACAGTTTAGTCGGCGGCGCGGTTGACACCGACAAGGTCGAGTTACCTGTTCCACCACACGAACGCAACCCTCGAATTCATACACTGCTTTCGAAACAAATTATGGATTGTGTTCAACCAATCGAAGAAAATAGGCCTGAATCAATGACAGTTGTCGTTAATCGGCTTGAACTCATCCAAGATGTTATGAATGAACCCGCTGATACGGCTGCATCTAGCTCATCTGATAGCAAACTGGGCATGTAACCTCTATTCCTTGCGATACACTTTTCCAGTAGCAGACCACAACACTAACTCGTCGTTCTCATCCACAGCAACCCCGATGGGTTCTTCGGGCATCCACGTCACTTCAATGTGCTCTCCTGAGTCGATGGAGTACTTGAACGCTTTCCCGTTTGAAATGTAACCAAGTATTGTGGTTTCGATGTTTAGAGCGCACTGAACAATCGATGATTCAAGTTGAAGCGGCTTTACTGGGAGTTGGTTGCCTGTGGGCTCGTGAACAATGATATGCCCAGCAACTCCAACTGCGACAATCCGTTGATTAAAGCTCCGAATAAGACATGGGTTATTCACACCGGGAAATTGACGTGGTTTTTTTGGAAATTCTGACAGACGCCAAAAGTAAATTCTATTGTCAGTTGCCGCTAAAAGTTGCTCGTCTGTTGCTCCGAATGATATTGCTTTATATTCGCCTGAGATGGACGTCGCCCTTCGAACTTTCTTTCGCGGTCCTATGATTTCTAAAGACATGTCTTCACTCGCAACAGCAACGGTTGTGTCTCCAACCGCTAGGGCAGTGATGTCAGAAAATTGACCGGTGAGTTGGAGTGGGGTGGTTGATTGCCCTAGGGAAACCAACCGACCTGTTCTTTGTGAAAGTATCGCTAACTGATTACCGTTGTTTGAGAGGGCAATCGTTGCGTCCTTCGGCTCTACATTAATCGCAGGAAGCGCCATTGACCTGCCGTCAATGGTTTTTGCAACATATTCATCGTCCACGATTGCTGCAAGCATCTCCCCATTTGCTGAGACTACCACCTCGCTTGGCGCATTCTGAAAGATGAAAATTGGATGTATTTCAAGATCCTCTTCTTGAGGTGGAGAAATAACAGGCGAAGCATTTTTTAACTCCTCATTCTCTTTTAATACTGCCTTTACCTCTGCCTCTAATTCATCTACTTTTTCATTGTTCTCATTACGGAGAGAGAGCATTACAAAAACCACAACGGAAATTGCAACAGCAATGAGTCCACAGATAACAAGCTGCTTCTTCTGTCGCATGCAAAACAATTTGACGTGATCTACCGGCGTAGCCCTCTTCGCCTTAATCGTGCGATTCCCGAGGTAGCGCAACACATCACGTCCAAGTGCGCCAGCCGTTTGATATCGATTCTCTCTGTTTGTTTCGAGTGCCATCATGATAATCGCTTCAAGATTTGAATCAAGAGAATCGTCATAGACTGACGGTTTAATCGGTGCTTCTTGACAAATCTGACGAACAGCTTCGTAGATTGGAAGACCTTCGAGAGTTCTTGGTAACTTTTTGGTTAACATTTGGTAGACAACTGCACCAAGTGCATACACGTCACACCGCGCATCAATATCGGTAATTTTCGCATCGACTTGTTCGGGTGCCATGAATTGAACTGTGCCAACAAGTCTTCCCGCTTCAGTCATCGCTTCTTCGCTTACTGTCGTTCGATCCAGTGAACGAGCCACACCAAAGTCAATGATTTTTGGTTCACCTTTTTGATCAATCAATATGTTTCCCGGTTTCAAATCACGATGCACGATGCCGCGGTGATGGCCATGCTCGACAGCTGACGTAATCATTGCAAACAACTTTAGGATATCTCTTCGGCTCATCGATTCTTCATTTAGAAAGTCTGTCAGTTCCCTGGCACTTTCAATGTGCTCCATGACGTAATACGGTGTTGCTCCATTTCCATCATCATGAACACCTGCGTCATAGATTTTTGCAATCCATGTATGGTCAAGTTTCCCTAGGATTTCAACTTCTTGATGGAAACGCTTTACCGCTGTTGGGCTATACATTCCACCGCGAAGAACCTTGATCGCAACTTTTCGTTTCGGATGTTCCTGCATTGCTGTATAGACAACTGACATTCCTCCCTCGCCAAGAATCTCAATGATTTCATACCCAGCTATTTCCTTCGGAATTGTGTGTTTAGCCATTTTTTTTGGCACGTTTCCGCTGTTTATATGCGTCACGACGTTCGATATACCGTTCATGATCCACATTGAGTTCTACTGGTTTGCCTTGACAGTGTTGCTTGTGCATTTTTTCTAAAAAGGGGATGCACCAACCACAGCCCGTGCCTGCATCAAGGCACTCTGATAACTGAGAAGCAACTCGTGGGTCTTCGCGTTGCAAGAAGGCTTGCAGTTTTCCTACTGAAACTTTGTGGCACACACAGACATGTTCTTCGGAGTTCATGATTAAACCCAAACTTGGCAAATTAAATGTGGCTCTTTTACTTTTCCAGTAAATGTGCCTATAGTCGTTGTGACAAGTTTCACTTCAAACTCTGGGTGCTCATCTAACCATGTATTAATTTGCGTGTCCACATAGTTAAGTGCATCATCCGTGAGTTTGCTATGGAACGTCCGAACGTGGGTGGCGCCAGTACCGGTTGCATTTGGTTCTCTTAGCCAAGAACTTTCTTCTACTTTCCCTTTCCCAAAAGCGGTGATTTTTCTCGAAAGACCGATAGGATTTTCTTCACCTTGAACCGGTACATCCCCAATCTTTGGCTTTGGCAATGGTGGAGGTGGTTCTTGAGATTGGTCTTCAAAAATTCTGCGAAACGCGAGCACCCCTTCTCCAGATAGCACTTCATATTCCGTTAAGCCTCCACGCTCCCATTGAACCATCATGTTCCAACCATTTGGGATTTCTTTCCACATGAAAATCTTACCGCTCATTAACCTAGAGACTGTGCCTCGATCTCCCTCTAGTTTGCCTTCGATACGTAAATATTCGGGCCGATGATCTGGACGAGCATCTAAATCAACCCAACGACTTTCGTTGAGTAAATCTGGCCGTTCATCTACCCTAAAACTAATGAGGGGCTTTTCTGCTTTTGAGTCAACTGCAAGCATCCAATCAAAATGCGAAGTTCCATCAGGTAAAACATGTTCAAGAATGACTGTCTCAAATGGTGTGTCTTTTGTAGGGGATGCCATCACGAACTCCTATATTCTGGCTCAACCATAGCGTACCACACGTAGAGGGGTTATTGGTTCATCTTTATAGGCGACTCTACGCCCAACCCTCAAATTGGAGTAACACCAAGAAAATTTGTGTGCATAAGTCGAGATGCTCCATTATCATGATGGCAACTGTACTTTGACTTTTCACCCAAGAGAGAAAGATGCTCACGCCATGAAACGAATACCCACATCAATGTATACCATTCTTCTTTGTACGATTTTCGCAGCATTACCCGGATGTGGAGGTCAGCCGAGCAATACAGCACTACTTGAGAAGGGTGACTATGCAATGTGGCAAGGGCGCTGGTCAGATGCTGCATCTTCATTTGACGAAGCGGTTTCACAACATCCCGGCGATTGGGAAGCACAATACCACCTCGGTCAGTGTTACATGGAGATGGGAGAACCAGTAAAGGCAAGTCAATCACTCGCAGTTGCAACTTCTCTTCGACCTTTAAATGGTCGTATTTCTGATTTGTATGCAGCGTCTCTTCTGCAAAGTGGACAAGAAGACCAACTCTTTACATACTTGCATAACCGTGCAAGAAAGTTGCAAACATCTGCTGCTTGGACAACGTTCGCTGAGTTTGCAATTTTGTTAGACGATCCAGATACTGCTACGAATGCAATTGATACTGCGATTGCACTCAGCGATGGTACTGAGATTTTGCCCTATATCGTTGCTGCAACGTACGCAGAACAACTTGGTGACGACACTCTCGCTATTCAGCGATGGCAAGAGGCATGGATGATTGAACCCACAAACGGTGTTGTCTCTAACGCACTCAGAGCACATGGGGTTGTTCCGGGTCCAACAATGACTGGTGTTGTTAATGAGGGGCTCGAATAACACCGAGGTCTCTTATCCAAAATCAACGCGCGGGAAAAGTGCCACCTTTTCGATTGTGGTCCCTGCTTTCAATCCGCCCCACTGCGCATTCTCTTCAAAAGAACTCTTTCTTGAATACCCAATAGCTCGGTGAAACTCTTCCATTTTGTGGGGGATAATGGGAGATAACAGGATTGATGCGATTCGGAGAGTTTCTATGCATTGATACAAAATAGCACCGAGTTCACCCTGTTTCGATTCCTCTTTAGCAAGTTTGAATGGAGCGGTTTCGTTGATGAAAAGATCAACATCACGAATGAGGTTCATTGCAATTTCAGTAGATTTCTCAATCTCAAACTGCCCAATAAAAGTGGACCAACCAGAAACAGCGTCTCGGCATTTGGACGCCCAATCAAAACCTTCAACGGTACACCGTTCCCCGCCGTGCACTTCTGTTGGCAGTGCCCCATCGAAGTACTTTCCAATCATTGCTGTCACACGACTTGCACAATTGCCCACTGTATTCACAAGATGAGCGTTATAGATATCGTGAAACTTCTCCGCAGCGAAATCTGCATCAGTTGCACCAAGGGGTCCTTGTGTCACCAAATAGTAACGCAGCCCGTCCATAGAGTACTCATTGATGTATTTTTCGATCAACTCTAAATCAATAAAGTTCCCAAGTGATTTGGACATTTTCCTTCCTTCACTTATCCAAAAACTATGGGCGTAGACACAGCGGGGAAGTGGTAACTCAAGCGCCATTAATACTGCTGGCCAAATGACTGCGTGAAACCAAAGAATCTCTTTCCCTAAAATATGATATGAAGCGGGCCAGTAATGGTGTCGCTCTGCGTACGTGGCGCTCTCCTTGTCACCAAGTCCAAGCGCGGTGATGTAATTGAACAACGCGTCGATCCAGACATAAATCACGTGCTCTTCATCCCCTGGCATTGGAATGCCCCATGAAAAATTTGTTCTACTGATTGGAACATCTTGAAGACCCTCTCTGAGTCGACCGAGTACTTCGTTTCTTCGTCCTTCTGGTCTGACAAAAGTTGGGTGATCAGAGAAGAGTTCTTCTAATCGCTCTTGATATGCGCTTAATCGAAAGTAATAATTCTTCTCTGTCGCTCGTACGAGTGGTTTTCCGCTAATTGGCGACTTGTAATCCAGTTCTTTTGCGCTATGTTCGGTGTGATACTCTTCTTGCCCTTGGTCGTACCATCCCTCAAAGTCTCCTAAATACACATCCCCATTCGCGAGCAGTGTTGAAACAAGGGTTTGAACCTGTTGTTCGTGTTCTGGGTCGGTCGTACGTATAAATGCATCGTTTGTAAGGTCAAACATGCCCATAATAGATTGAAAAATTGCTGAATTCTCATCGGCGAGTTCTTTGGGTGAAATACCCTGTTTTTGTGCTGATTCTTCAACCTTCACCCCATGTTCATCCGTACCGGTGAGGAAAAACACATCATGATCCATCGCTCTCATTCCCCTTGCATACACATCACACAATGTTGTTGTGTACACATGGCCGATATGCGGTCTATCATTCACATAGTAAATTGGCGTTGTGATGTATCTCGATTCATGTGGCATAGCACACAGTGTAATTTGGAAACGCTTTCATAGGAGCCCCCCATGTATTTCCTTCTCATTCCATTTCTCATTCTCTTCGGTCTCAACGGCACACTTGTCGCCCAAGATGCTCTTGGAAGTGGGAATGCTCTTGATAACACCCAAGTTGCACCACAAGGCAATTCACCAAACGGTTCATTGCCAACGGGTGTAAGGAATAGTGAATTGCGACTCAATCGTGTACTTGATGGGCGGGGATTCGATGAGGGAATAGGTCGTGGCTATACAGATACTGTGGGGATGCAACTCCTCTCAGATGCGGCGAGTAAAGGAGAAACGCAATACCTCGACGCTCTTTATAACACTCCTTGGTATTGGAACAATTGGAATTCCCAATCAGCGCAATTTTTGTCTCAAGGTGATACGAGTTACTTTAATCCTAATTTTATTGAACAGTGGGCGACAGCACCCAAACAAATGTCTGCAGGACGTTCGCTGCGGTCGTATTCTCATGAATGGACTCCTGAAAGTGCGAAAAAATTTGGAGGCGATGGAGAAGTCGATATCCCTGACGAATGGTCCAGCCGTCAGATCTCACAATTTAAGTTGGGGCAGGTCCTTGGAAGTGGGACTCTGCCGGAATCGCTTGACACAACTCCTCTTCCGGTTGGAAGTTATCAAACCGAAAATCAAGTCGGGTATCTAGCAGCATCACCAATGACAGGTGTTTCACTTGAAACCTCTGAACAACCTACCGCAGCACTTGGATTTTCAGCTTGGGATGAGGCGAGAATTGCCGAGGACATGAAAAATGGTGTTGGTTCAAACCAACTTGTCCAACCCTGGAGAACAACTGAGAACCGTTTAGAACATGATGGCTCAAACACCCAGATTGACGTGTCCGATCAGTACAACAGAATCTTGCAAACCGTTGCTCAACGTGCTGATAAAGAGGCCCTCGCAATTCCCGCCGAAGATGATCAGTCGCTTGCTTGGCTGGAAAGTGAGTACATCAAACTGCAAAATGAACTTGCTGGAATCCCTTTATACGGCGATTTGGATGACGATGGGAGTGTCATCACGTTTGAAACCGATGGTGAGCAGACAACTGAACTCAGTGAAGAAACAATTGACCACCTTGCAACAACACTTCGACATGGTGAACAAATAGGACAACTTTCTGGTGCAGATAGCACTCGCTTTGATGAGCTCATCGGTCTAGGCGAGATTGAACTTGCAAATGGTAACTACTTTGATGCACAGCGCCGTTTCAATCAATCGCTCCAGTTCATCCCTGGTCATCCCCTTGCAACCGCAGGTCTTGGTCATGCAAAGATAGGGGCAGGTCTTTATTTATCAGCTGGATATGTACTTCAATCTCTGCTTTCCTTGCAACCAGAGATGATAGACGTAGAATATGGTGAGGAGTTACTTCCGCCAAGGCTTGAACTCGTCCGAGCGGCTGTCACCGTTAAAAACCGACTAGATGTTGAACGAGATGCTGGAACATATGCGTTCTTACTTGCATATCTAGGTCACCAACTTCACGACGTAGAAATGGTCGAAGAGGGAATTCGTGTTCTTGAGATATATTCAGGTACAGGCGATCCTCTTGCCCCACTATTACGAAAAATTTGGCTCGAACAGGGATTCAAGGAAGAGTTGCAAGGTGAGTAAGCCCGCCCTTAACGGTGTCACCCTTGCACACATGAATTGTGACCTCATCAGGTCTAGGCAGAATAAGTTCGGTCGTTGAACCAAATTTAATCATCCCAATTTGTTCTCCTCGAGAAAATGTGTCGCCTGTCTGAATAGGACAGACGATGTTCCTTGCGATTTTTCCTGAAACTTGTCGTACGCCAAACTGCTCACCCTCTCTTGTGAAAAAGAGAGTGTTCGATTCATTAACTTTTGCCGATTCTTCGGTGCGAGCGTCAAGGAATTTTCCTTTTCGATAGATTGCATTCGTCAAAACACAATCACATGGAACTCGATTGATATGAACGTTCAATACACTAAGGAATATCCGGATGATGACCGCTGGCCCCTCTACAGTTTCATGGGTCTCCACAAATTCAATCGCAGAGACTACCCCATCAGCGGGGCTTAGCATCATGCCCTCTGGTACGTTTGGCGGAATTGTTCGCTTTGGGTTTCTAAAAAAGGAAACGAGAGCAAGCCAAAGTGCAACGTTCGCGCATACCACAATCCACCACACTTGATTTTGGATTGCTCCCCATGCTGCAAAAAAAGTGGGAATGGAAAGAAGAAACGTGATGGTTCCCCACTGTTTCCACCCATACCGCGTCAGAGTCAAAGGTGTATTACTCGCTTGCTTTGCCGATGAACATGCCGATGAGTCCTGCAATGATTGCAAAGGTGGCAAATCCACCACCCCAAATCATTAAATCGCCCGTCACCATTGAGCCAAGTTTTGGAGAAACGCCCATGATGCTTGTTAACAACATGACACACACCGCAACAAGAGCAATCAAACTGCCAAGAAGAAACCCAACGCCCGCA
>CAZVAE010000059.1:8575-8799 GCA_964624985.1 uncultured Isosphaeraceae bacterium
GCTTCAGCATAGGAAACCGCAAGACCCATTGGAGCATCAGCAACAGCTGCTTCTGCAACTTCTGGTTCTGAAGATTCAAATAGGCCAGAAGCGCTCGCTGCAAACTCGCCACTTTCTTCGTCCCAAACTTCATCAAGAAGTTCTGCACCAAGAGAGGTATCATCAGATTCTCTTGTCAGGTCGAGCAACCCACTTCCACTTCCAACTGATTCTAAACTTAACTG
>CAZVAE010000060.1:0-8620 GCA_964624985.1 uncultured Isosphaeraceae bacterium
ATCACAGAGTGCGGATGCTTCTAAATAATGTGGGTCCTGCAACTCCTGCTCGGTTGCTTCTATTGGGTTTTCTAAATCAACAACTACGGTAGCCGTGCCATCATTGTTGCCTGAAACATGCTGCATTCCAACCGATGGCAGTTCGATGGAAGAACCATCTTTGCTTTTGACCAACATCGTTAGTTTAGTCTCCTCAATATCGATTGGTAGATTTGGTTCGACCAACAAACTGACCATCAATTCGGGCACTTCATTTACGGGAGACAATGCATCATGTTTCGGCATTAACCGGTTTTCAATTGCCCCAAAGCCCGCGTTGATCGAAGAGCCAACGTTCGTACCATCATGCGAGTACCACTCTGTACCAATCACTGGCATCTTGTCATTCACCGTTTCCCAAACAGTCACAGAAACCTCTTTGCCGAGCACATCCTGCGTTGTTTCGCCTTTCTTTGTCATCACAACTGTAATGACAGCTGGGCCTAACTCAGGGGACATCGTTTGGTACGTGATTGCCGAGACGCTTTCGTTCATTTTTTTCATGAATAAGCGCTTTACCGCTTGAGGCGTGAGCCATGGCTCTTTCGGTAAAGGTACTTTTTTTACAATGGGTTGTCCCCCTGCTGCAGTTGTCATTTCAATCGTGCCGTCTACAAACTTCCAACTTGTCGTTTGGCTACTTCCCATCGCTTCCTGCGTTGATGAAACTGAAATTGGCTTGCCCTCCGCGGACTCGATAAACGAAGTCGTGACTGCAATAGTGAGCTCCATGCCGCCCCTTGAGAGTGTCATCGTTTGCATTTTTTCAGTTTTTAAGTCTCCAGTTTCACCTTCAACTTCCACGACTTCGTGAGCCCAGCCAGACTTTACCCCATCAATTGTCACGCTATACCAATGTTCCTCTTGGACAGTCCAATCAGCACATACGGATGGTGCAAGGAAGAATACGAGAAGTGCAAAACATCTATACATCTGTTTCATCAATGTGCTCCAATGGTCGCATAAGTGGGAATAAAATGACGTCTCGAATAGACTCCTTGCCAGTAAGCAACATGACGAGTCGATCGATTCCAAGGCCAAGACCGCCTGCTGGTGGCATGCCTACATTCAGGGCATGAATAAAATCTTCGTCCAATGAACGAAAGGCATCGGTTTCATCATCAGCGCCATCAAGTTGTTCGGTAAATCGCTGCAGTTGAACATCGGGGTCATTGAGTTCTGTATACGCATTCGCAATTTCCATGCCAGCGATAAAGAGTTCCCAGCGGTGAGACAACTCAGGATTACTACTGTGCGGACGCGTTAAGGGTGAAATCGCACTGGGATAATCAGTCACAAAAGTAGGTCGACTACCATCAAGTTGAGATTCAACATGGCTGTCAAACAAATCGTTGACGAGAAGCCAATGGTTTTTTGTCTTTGAATCACCAAAACCTAGTTCAGCTGCTTTTGCTCGGACTGCTTGTTCGTCGTGCATCGAACAGCCCAGCACCTGTTCGAAGAGTACACCATACTCAACGCGTTCAAATGGTTTTTTGTAATCGATAACCTCTTCACCAAAGGGCATTGCATCTACTTGACCTGCTGCATTTGCAGCCGTTCGAATCATATCCTCAGTTAAGACAAGCATCGATTCGCAATCTCCAAAGGCCTCATACGATTCAAGCATCGTAAACTCTGGATTATGTTTTTTTGAAACACCTTCATTTCGAAAATTGCGATTGATTTCAAACACTTTTCGCATGCCACCGACAAGCAACCTCTTGAGATACAACTCCGGAGCAATTCGCAAAAAAAGCGGAATTCCTAAAGCGTTGTGGTGTGTTTCAAATGGTCTGGCTGCAGCCCCGCCCACAACCGATTGCATCATTGGAGTTTCAACTTCGGTGTATCCTTGGTCATGCATGAAGGTGCGAATCGTCGAGACAATGTGCGATCGCATTTTAAACGTTTGAATTGTCTCCTCATTCGTATACATGTCGACGTACCGTTGGCGATAACGCAGTTCAGCATCATGTAGACCGTGAAATTTTTCGGGTGGTGGCGCAAGTGATTTGCATGCCAATTCAAAAGAGTCTGCCCAGACGCAGATCTCGCCCTTATTCGTCATCCCAATAGGGCCTTCAGCGACCACAATGTCACCGTAATCAAGTTTACTTGCAACTTTAAACTGTTCCTCCGGCATTGCTGCTTTAGAGCAACTAATCTGCAAATCACCTGTTTCATCACGAATCACAAGGAAGGTTAGTTTTCCCATTGCTCTATGCTGAATGCATCTGCCTGCTACTTTTACACGAACTCGCGCATCATTCGCAGAGTCTTCTTTAAATGTGTCATGTGCATCTTGAGAAAACATATTCCTCGCTTCCTCAAGGGTACACAGTCCATCGACTCGTTGCCCCCACGGGCTAATCCCATACGCCTCGACCCACCGTTCCATTTTGGCACGACGCGCTGCGACGAGTTGAGAATCATCTTGTTCAATTTGTTGTTCTGTCATACAGAGTAGAATAGTACCTGTTATGAACGAAGAACGAGGCAATGTATGGCAAGGTGTTGGAATAATTACTGGCGCGAGCTCTGGAATTGGCGATGCAATTGTAAGGAAACTTGCTTCAAATGCCACTGGGCTTATCATTGGGGCCAGGCGCAAGAGCGCATTAGAAGCGCTTGCCTCAGAACTGGGAGACCATATTGTTCCTGTCGAATGCGATGTACGAAAACGAGAAGATGTCCAACGACTTGCCGATATTGCGATGGATCGATTTGGTCACATCGATGCGATCGTCAATAATGCTGGCGTTGCTCCCCTGGGTTCAATGCTGCACTGTCGAATCGAAGATTGGGAAAACACCATTGACACGAACATCAAAGGTGTTTTGTATGGCATCGAAGCGGTTTTGACCAAGATGCTAGATTCAGGTAGCGGGAACATTATCAATATCACATCCGAAGCAGCAAGGCGTGTCCTCCCAGGTGCAGGAGTCTATTGTGGGTCAAAGTTCGCTGTACGTGCATTAAGCGAAGGACTACAACTGGATTTAAGTGCCCGTAGTAAGAAAGATGGTAATACCATCAAAGTATCAACGATCGCTCCAGGATTTGTCAAAACGAACCTTGCGGACTCTGTCACATTTGAGCCAGCAAAAAAAGCACTCGAACTTGGAATGCAAAACGAAGACTCAGTTCTCTCGTCAGAGGATATTGCGGATTGTGTTGAATTTATCTTAAACGCCAAAAATCACATCGAGGTCGGCGAAGTGACTGTACGACCCGTACAACAAATCTTATGACAGTGAATCAAATCAAACGAATCGGAATACTTACTGGGGGCGGAGATTGCCCAGGGCTCAACGCAGCAATTCGTGGCATCGGCAAATCTGCGCTCTTTCATGGTGTGGAAGTCATTGGTGTTCGAGATGGATACCAAGGTCTAATTGAAAACAGAGTGCAACAGTTAGACATGAGCGATGTGTCTGGAATACTCACTCGGGGTGGGACCATTCTAGGGACGAACAACACCTCTTCCCCTGAAAGGTACCATTCTGGCCAAGATGCTGATGGTAACCCAATCTATACCAATGCAGTCGACCGATGCATGAACACCATAGACGAACACGCAATTGAAATGCTCTTTGTCATCGGCGGCGATGGAACATTTAGTTGCACCAAACCATTGATTGAGGCTGGCCTTCCATGCATGGGTGTCCCCAAGACAATTGACAATGACATTTATGGCACTGACCTCACCATCGGTTTCACAACAGCAACAAGAATTGGAACAATGGCGCTCGATCGCCTGCACTCAACAGGTGATAGTCACCATCGAGTGATGATTTGTGAATTGATGGGTCGTAACGCTGGCTGGCTTGCGCTCGCGAGCGGACTCGCTTCGGGTTCGGACGTCATCCTCATACCTGAGATTCCGTTCAGCATCGAAAAGGTCTGTGAATTTGTTGAACACCGGAGAGATGGCCATAGTGGGTTTTCGATTATTGCTTGTGCTGAAGGTGCGCACCCACTCAATGGTGATAGGGTTGTTTCAAAACGGATTGAAACAAGTTCAGACCCAATTCGACTTGGTGGCATCGGTCAACAGGTCGCATACGAAATTGAACAGCGAACAGGTATTGAAACACGCACCGCCGCGCTCGGACATATTCAACGGGGGGGCGAACCCGCGTCAACCGACAGAGTCGTCGCGACAACATTTGCGACTGCTGCATTTGAACTTGCACTGCAAGGCGAACAAAACAAAATGGTTGGCTTGCAAGAAGGCCATATGGCGACAGAAGATATTTTGGAAGTTGCCCATAAACAACGTCTCGTCCCCAGTGACCATCGTTTTATCCGTGCAGCGCGAGCGATGCACACGTGTTTTGGTGATTAGTCTATTCTTTCGTTTGCAAGCACGACAAGAGCTGCTTCTGCAAGTGTAGGACAATACACCGTAGCTTTCACTTCATCGGTGACTCGTTCTGGTTCTGTGAGCCAGATTGTTTGGCATCCCACTGCTTGCCCCGCTTGGATGTCTCGTGCCGTATCTCCAATCATCCAACTCGTAGAAATATCTATATCGAAATCCTGAATTGCTTGATGCAACATCCCGGGTGATGGTTTTCTCCATGGGTGGTCCCCCCGCCACTCCTCAAGAGGGCCATCAGGATGGTGACAGCAGTAGTAGTACCGCTCAATGGGTTTTACGAATGTGTCGATTCTGTCGTGGACAGCAAGGATATCTTCTTCAGAAAAGACACCTCTGGCGACTCCCGCCTGGTTCGTCACAACGACAATGAGCCAACCTGCTTCTGAAAGGGCTGCGACCGCTTCAGGAACGCCTTTAATAATTGAAACTCCATCAGGATTGCCAAGATCACCCTGGTTATCGATTATTGTGCCATCTCGATCTAAGAATATTGCTTATCTCACCACCATAGAATTGTCAGACTGCCTGTCCCCGAATCGATCAACACCCTTATTCTTCTGATGCCTTCATGGGTGGGTGATGTGGTCATGGCATCTTGTGTTTGGAATATGACAAGAAAAAAATATCCGAACGCGAAGATTGTTGCGGCGATTCGTCCACATTTAGCCCCTTTGCTCGAAGGAGTTGAGGCGTTCGATGAAGTTGTTCCTGTTGATATGAAAACTTCTGTGTTTAACTCAGCAAAACAATGCAAAGCGATTCAAGCTGATGCAATCATACTGTTACCAAACAGTTTTCGTGCTGCACTCATTGCACGGTTGGCTGGCATTCCAATTCGGGCTGGATATCGGCGAGATCGCCGCTCTTGGCTTCTCACGGATGTGGTGGAGATAAAAGTGCAAGAAACACCATCCTCCACAATAGAGTATTACGGACACCTTGCAAATGAACTATTTGCGATGCGGGAAGAATCAACACTTCCTTCATTACCACATCACGATTCTAAGTTACTACTCTTTGAAGACGCAGACACTCCAATCGTGTTACTTGTTGCTGGTGCGAGCAAAGCACAGAAACGATGGTCACCAATCAACTTTGCAAAAGTTGCAGATGCATTACACGAAGAGGGCGCGACTTGCTTTGCCATTGGTTCACCCGAAGAGCACAGCCTTGTTCAAGAAGTCATCAACCACGCTTCATCGCCTATAAAAGACCTCACTCAGGTTGGAATTACCTTAGGAAATCTACCAGAAGTTGTGCAACATTCGGATCTCATGATTACAAATGACACTGGACCGAGGCATATTGCCGTTGCATGTGGCACACCTACGATTACGTTGTATGGTCCAACTGATTTTCGTTGGACAAAGTACGATTGTGAACTCGACATTTCACTCATCGCAGATCCCTTTTTGCCGACGCACCTTGTCGCTGACCGTCATCGAGAGCTATGCGATATTGATTCCATTCCCCCGAGTGATGTCATTGCACACGCAAAACGAATCATTAACTCGTAGAGCCCATCCTAGGTTCTTCGTTACGAATGATTCTGCCAATGTTCGAACGGTGTTTCCAAAAGACCATCAGTGTGATGAGCCCTGTAACAACTAGAATCGGCCACGCGTGTTCTACCGTTGAGTTCATGACAACAAGAACAAAAGCATCGACAAACATCACAAGAGACGCGACGAGACTCGCAAGCGATATCATCTTCGAACACTGCACTGTAACAATCCACGCTAGAAGTGCGAGTAGAATGGGGATAGTTAAGAGTGGCCACATTGCAGCCATCCCGCCAAAAGTCGTTGCAACACCTTTCCCCCCACCAAATTTTAGCCAGGGTGAATACATATGACCAAACAATGCTGCAAGTGCAACGCAAATCCAAAGCAACATCGCATTTGTTGAGATTTCATTAATCGGTGTTCCAAGAGTACCTGCAATGTTCCCAACGATGAGTACTGGTATTGCGCCCTTGCATACATCCAGAACAAAACAGGTAAAGCCAAATTGTTTCCCAAGGATCCTACCTACATTCGTTGCGCCTATATTTTTTGAACCATGTTCACGGATATTGATCCCCCTTGCTTTCGCAATCAACACCCCAAAGGGTGTGCTCCCAACACCATAGCTAACTACGATTGCAATTGTCCAGTCCAAAACATCCATTCATCCCATGCTAACAGGAGAACGAGAAGAAGGCGGAAATCGACGAGAAAACGTGGGTCAAATTTTCGGCACGTTAACGATGCAACGAATACAACGAAGAGATAAAAACCAATTGTGACGTGTTCATACGCATACAGCAACCCCAAAGAAGCGACGCAGTAGACAATCGTTGCAATCCCCCATGTCCAATTGAATCCAAGATTCGCTGCGAGTGTTTGGCACCCAGTTGCTTGGTCATACGATCTGTCAGGAAGATCGCACATCATTGCATCAGCACTGCAAATTAGGGAAAAAGCGAGCACTGTCGTAAGACTGTTCGAGCAACTGTTTAGAACCCATCCAAGCAAAACAATTGCGCAACCAACTGCAATTGGTTTTACAAACGCATACATCCGCAGTGGTCTAACTATTGTTGTTCTACCGTATGTGATGACTCCTGCAAGGGCACCAAAAACAAGCAAGGATGCCAATGGATGATGAAGTGCAAAAATTGCAATTGCCAACGTACATAACAAAAACGAAACAGTATGTAATTTCTTTTTATGTTGAATTGCAAATCGATGGCGATTCTGCATTGGTTCAATTGGTTGAATAGGAACTCGATGAAAAATATACAACCCAGATGTCAGCACTCCGGCCCCTAGCAACAACAGTGGATTTTGCGACTTCTCGTTGACATAAAACAACAGTGCCACAACGCTCATCACATAGACTGCAGCAGGAATGCCAAGTACTGTCATCCACACCATCCTAGAAGTGTACGCTGGAACTATGAACGGGTACAATATGGGCATGGATGAGCACGCTGGGTATCACTCGCCGCTTTCAGGTCGGTACGCATCTCCTCAAATGCAGGAAATCTGGTCTTCAAGACGAAAGATTGGCACTTGGAGGCGACTTTGGCTTGCACTCGCTGAGTCGCAACAGGAACTCGGGCTAGACATCTCAGATGCTCAGATTCAGGAACTTCGCGAGCACCTTGACGACATCGATTTTGAAGTTGCTGCAACATATGAAAAAAAGTTACGCCATGATGTCATGGCACATGTCCATGCGTTCGGTGATGTCGCTCCTGCGGCAAGACCGATCATTCACCTTGGAGCCACAAGTCAGTTTGTGAATTGCAATACTGAATTGCTGCAACTTCGAGAGGCAGCACAACTCATTGCAACGAAAGTTGCAGGGGTAATTGGCAACCTCTCTTCATTTGCCAGCCGATACAGAGCAATGCCAACGCTCGGCTTTACGCACTATCAACCTGCTCAACCGACAACAGTTGGAAAACGAGCGACACTTTGGGCTCAAGATTTTGCACTTTCTCTTGAGGATGTAGAGTTTAGAATCGGTGCACTACGCTTTAGGGGAATCCGAGGAGCAACAGGAACTCAAGCATCGTTTTTGGATTTGTTTAACGGAGATGCCGCAAAGGTACACCGACTCGATGCACTCGTCACTGAAAAAATGGGTTGGGCACCAGACAGGCAACTTTCTGTTACTGGGCAGACGTATCCACGACTAGTTGATGCTCAGGTCCTTTCATCTATCGCAGCCGTCGCTGCTGCTGCTCATAAATTTGCAACTGATGTTCGCTTACTTTCAAATCGAGGTGAACTTGAAGAGCCGTTTGAGAAAAAACAAATTGGCTCATCGGCGATGGCATATAAACGCAATCCGATGCGGTGTGAACGTATTTGCGCTCTCGCTCGTTTTGTGATGAATATGCCTCCAAATGCACTTCAAACAGCAAGTGTGCAATGGATGGAACGAACCCTCGATGATTCTGCAAATCGACGGCTTGTGCTTCCCGAAGCATTTTTAGCATTGGATGGACTTCTCGATGTGCTTCTCAATGTCACAGATGGTCTTATTGTCCACGAAGCAAAAGTAAAGGTAAACCTTGAAATGGAAATGCCTTTCCTTGCCACAGAACGAATCATGATGGAAGCAGTGAAGAATGGAGCTGATCGGCAGGATGCACATGAAGTTGTCAGAACCCATGCAATTGAAGTTGCCAATGCGATGAAG
>CAZVAE010000061.1:0-8598 GCA_964624985.1 uncultured Isosphaeraceae bacterium
CAACCAGTGATTATCTAGGATCCGAAACTGACAATTTACTTAGTTACAAAGCGAAGGTTTCTGCTGATTTGTTACACCTGCCAGGTTCTGATTTTATTGATAGGACTTGGAAAAACAGCGACCGTAATCCGCAGGTTTTGAGAAACTTAGCTTCAATTTATAATCATGGGCGCTTGGGGGGTACGGGCTACCTTTCAATCCTACCGGTCGACCAAGGGATAGAGCATTCTGGCGGTGCGTCGTTTACTCCAAATCCGCTGTACTTTGACCCATCTAACATCCTCGACCTTGCAGTTGAGGGTGGGTGCAATGCTGTCGCAACAACGTTTGGTGTCCTTGGTACTGTCGCTCGAGAGTATGCACACAAAATCCCTTTTATTGTCAAGATAAATCACAACGAGTTGATGACAAGCCCGAATTCATTTGATCAAGTCATGTTCGGGACTGTTGAAGAAGCATGGAATTTAGGTGCAGCAGCAGTTGGAGCAACAATTTATTATGGTTCTGCGGAATCTGGGAGACAAATTCAAGAAGTTGCACAAGCGTTCGAACATGCACACCAACTTGGCATGGCAACCGTTCTATGGTGCTATCTTCGTAACAGTGATTTCAAAGCAAGTGGAACGGATTACCACGCATCAGCTGATTTAACTGGTCAAGCAAATCACCTTGGTGTCACAATTCAAGCGGACATTATCAAACAGAAACAGGCTACGAATAATGGTGGCTACATTGCTATGAATGAAAATGGGACGTCGTATGGCAAATTCCATCAGGGAATGTACGATGAACTTTGCACGGATCATCCTATTGATTTGTGCCGCTACCAAGTGTTGAATTGTTATAGCGGTCGCTGTGGTTTGATTAACTCAGGGGGTGCATCAGGCGAAGATGATTTTGGACAAGCTGTACGCACTGCAGTAATCAATAAACGTGCAGGAGGATGGGGTCTGATTAGTGGCAGAAAATCATTCCAACGCCCAATGAAAGATGGCGTTCAACTCCTTCACGCCATTCAGGACGTCTTTCTTGATGATTCAATTACAATTGCGTGATTCGCTTAACTTGTTGCAATCTGTCGCACAGGTTTAGCAACTATAGATTCTTCCATGCGTCTTTGAGACTCTACAACAGATGTAAACTCTTCACCAAATCGGATGAGTCGTAAGCTGTTTGCGATGACAACGACATATCCAAGGGCGTAATAGAACGGTGTAATCCAAATATTGATGTTTCCGGTTGCTGCAAGTGCGAGTCCTACGACAGCAAGAACAAGGGATGCTCCGATATTTTGCGCAATGACGCTTTTCGTTTTTCTCGCCAATGAAATGAGGAAAGGGATGTTTCGCAAATCATCATTCATCAGGGCTACCCCAGCGCTATTTGTAGCGATATCCGATCCACTTAATCCCATCGCAACGCCAACATCAGCAGTTGCAAGAATTGGGCCATCGTTAATGCCATCGCCAACAACAAGCGTATTGTGACCTCTGCTCATGAGATACTTAAGCTCATCATGTTTCTCTTCAGGTAAACATTCTGCTTCGATAGAATCGACACCAACGGACTGAGCGACCCGTTTGGCAACATCCAAACGATCTCCAGTGAATATAGAGACATGACGAACTCCGTTCCTACGCATGTTTTCTACGGCTTCTGTAGCATGAGGTCTGAGTTTGTCTTCTAAACCAACAGCACCCATATAGGTTGTACCTCGCATGATATGTACACTTGACATGCCTTCGATTTTTTCGGAGACAATTGTGATAAGATTAGAAATCGCCCCGTTTAAACTTTCTAGCCAAGCACCGCGACCCGCAAAAATATCAGCACCTTCAGTGTGTGCAATGACACCTCGTCCATGCACTTCTTCATAATTCTCAACAACACTCGGTGAGATGTTTGCTTGTTTGGCAGTGTCAAGAATAGATTTTGCAAGTGGATGGTTTGAATGTTGTTCAGCGTCAGCCGCCGCTTGCAAAAGGGCAGCACCTTCAATTCCATCAGAGGGAGCGAGACGACTCACTGCGAAATTACCTGTAGTTAGCGTACCGGTTTTATCCATGATGACAGTGTCAATGCCAGCGGCCGCTTCTAAAGTCTGGGTGTGTTTAATCATGATGCCTAGTCTTGCTGCTGCAGCGAACGCTGCAACCATTGCTGTAGGGTGTGCAATGAGTAGTCCACCCGGGCATGTGACTACAAGTACTGTAATCGCGCGGACTGCCGCATCTGCGCGAATTGCCTCATCTGCGCTTCGGCTCGTGAAGAACCAAACAACAGCAGCAACCATAACAACAATCGAAAAATAATATGAAGCGAGTTGTTCAATCAACTCTTGTTTCTGAGTTCGTGTAGATTCTGCTTCGCGGATAAGTGATTCGACTTTTCCAATTGTTGTTTCTGCAGCAACGGCTGTAACTTTGACATCAATTTGCCCTGTTAAGTTGGTTGTGCCAGCATAGACTTCTGTTCCATTTTGAGCTTCAACCGGAACCGCTTCGCCTGTGAGTGATGCTTGGTTGATATCGGAGTTTCCAGAGATAATAACTCCATCAGCAGGTAAATTCTCGCCGGGTCGTACACGAACAATCATTCCAATTGCAACAGCAGAAACAGGGAGTTCACGTTCTTGTTCGCCTTCCACAATTCTAGCTTTCCCTGGAGTTAAATCGACAAGATCTCGTATTGCTCGCTGAGCACCCCATGCAGTCCGGCTGAGAATTAGATTTGCCATCCAAAGGAACAGTGCTAGGAATCCAGCAGCAAGATACATTCCGGCTGAAAGTGCAGCGACGACTGCGAGAGAAGCGAGGGCATCGCTAGATGGTTTACCGGTTTTGATTTCACCCCAAGCGCCTACGAGCAATGGGATGACAAGGATGATGGCACCAATAGAGGCAGGTATTTCAGAAACCAGGGTGTGAGCACCCAATAGATGACCAATCCAAGAGACTGCGAGCAAAACACCGCCTGATAAGGCAATAAGAAGGCGTCGTTCTAGGCGTTGTGCACCTTCGATTGTTCCTGATTGTTCATCGATCTGGATACTAATTGGTTCAGTCGTCATTTTATTTTTAGTGCTCTCTCGTGCGTTTTCTTCAATAATTGTCTAAAAAGGGGGAATTTAGAGTAACTTTCTTTACTACTATAGCCCTATTGAGAGGGTATTGTTCGGTTAGGATTCTTGTAATCTTATGAGATATTCACTTCTATTGAAAGCAGGTCTACGATGAAGAACATCGCCATCATTGGTGATGGACAAATGGGGCTTGTACTTGCGGACGCACTGCATTTCAAAGGGTTCAATGTACGTGTTTGGGGCCCCTTCGAAGAGAGCGTACACGAACTCAAACGAACCCGAACTTCACCTCGTTTACCAGGATTTACATTAGAAGAATCTGTGCTTGTGACGTGCAAAGGTGAGGAAGCATTCGAGGGCGTTGATCTCACTTTGAACGCGATTCCTACTCAATATATTCGAAATGTTTGGGGAGGGTTATGTTCTCTAGTTCCAGATGGGATTCCAGTTGGGTGTGTCGCAAAAGGAATAGAACTAGAAACACTTGCATTGCCAACTCAGATATTAGAAGAAACATTGGAAGGCACACATACAACCTGTGTGTTGTCAGGTCCAACTATAGCAACCGAACTTGTGAGAAGGCAACCTGCAGTATTGGTCTCTAGTTCAACAGATGAACTTGTAGCAACACAAATGCAAGAGCTTCTGGATGTGCCATGGCTTCGAATTTACACGCATGGAGATCCACTTGGTGTTGAACTTTCTGGAGCACTAAAAAATGTAATTGCACTTGCTGCAGGAATCTGTGATGGGATGCAACTCGGTGATAATGCAAAATCCGCGATGCTTGCACGAGGTCTTGCAGAAATTTCAAGATTGGGTGTTGCAATGGGCGCTCAGTTAGAAACGTTCTTCGGCATTGCTGGTGTAGGCGATTTAGCTACGACGTGTTTTAGCCCACACGGACGAAATCGAACATGTGGTGAACGGTTAGGAAAAGGTGAAGAATTGCATACGATTACCGAAACAATGGGTTCCGTAGTGGAAGGGGTGCCAACGACGAAAGCTGTCATGTCTCTGTCGAAACAGTTTGGAGTCGAAATGCCAATTTCTTCAGCGATGCATGGGGTGTTGTTTGAAGGAAATCCAATTAAAGATGCAATTGGTTCGTTAATGAATAGGGATTTGAGGTCTGAGCAACTCCGTTAAGTGGTCTATTCATTAAAACCAGATGCAACGAGTGCTTTGAGTTCATCTATCGCATCATCAGCATCATCGCCATCTGCAAGAATAGTCAATTTTGTCCCCTTAGTCGCAGCCAGCATCATGAGTTGCATGATAGATTTGGCATCAACCGGTTCACCAGTATCATGTCCAACTGTTACTGAAGATACAAACTTCGCTGCAACTTCAGCGAACAACATCGCCGGTCTTGCGTGCATTCCAAGACGGTTTTTAACAGTAACGGTTGTTGTTGCAGTTGGCATGTTTCGTTATAAAGGGCCGTATAGTGTTGGCAACTCAAAAGAGGTGCATCTTGTTCATATGAATGGCTCGTTGCGTTATCGAACCGCGTTATCTGATTCACCGAGCAGGGTAATGACATCTTCTACGCTGGTAGCTTGTCTTAAAAAACGCCGGAATGTGTCTTGGCTCAAACTACTAAAAATCGCTTCCATTGCATCAAGGTGATTTTCGGGTTGATCTTCAGGGCTAAGTAGAAGTACAACGGAATAGACTGGTTCTCTATCGAGGGCTTTAAAGTCAATACCATCTTGACTATTGCCAATGGCAATGTGCATTGATTGAATGTCCTGGTGCTTTACGTGCGGTACCGCAACTCCATGTCCAAAGCCTGTAGAACCTTTATTTTCTCTTCGGATAATCGCTTTTGTGAATTCTTCTTTTTGTTCCTCGGTGACACAGTTTGCAGCGACTAAAGCTTCAACTAACTCTGAGATTACACCGTCTCTATTTGTTTCTTTTAGTTCTGGAATGATTGCATCAGCAACAATGATGTCCATTAGTTTCATCGATCTTGGCCTCCAGCGGGGGTGTTGTGTTTGTCATCTCGAAGTTTACTCTTTAAATCTGTAAGTTGGCGAACACTTCTATCGATGCAACCATCTATCGAAGCGTGCATATCATTGTCTTCGTTTGATGCAATAATATTGTCATGGTGTTCAACATCAGCAATGATCTCTGAAGTAAAACCATGTGTGGTTTTTTCAATTTTGACATCGATTTGCTCTATCCGATCATAGAATCGGGTGAGTTTTTCAGCTTTTGAGTTGATGTACTCTTCGATTGTCGGTGTCAATTCTAGGCGTTTGCTAATGATGTTAATCTGCATTGGTCTTCTCTATTCTGCCTCAGGTTGTTCGTTGTTTTCCTGTGCAGAGTTTATTTTAGCAGGTTCTTTCGCTTGCCTCAAAGGGATTGATCGCTGGTGGTCAGGTACGAGTACCCCCCCGCTGACGGCGAAACGAATAGCTTCTTCGACCGTAAGGGGTAAATCAATCGTATCTTTTTTAGGTACAGTTATGGTGTAACCAGTGAAAGGTGTTGGGGAACTTGGAATGAAAATAGTAACCGAATCTGGCAACTTATCTTCAATAGTTTTAAGCGATTCACCGGTCATAAAACCGACTGACCAAATTCCTTTTCGAGGATACTCGACCGCGACAACGCCGCTAAATCTAGGTGTCTCATTCTCGCTAAAGAGAAAATCTACGAGTTGTTTCACATATGGATACACCTTGCGAATTACAGGCACTGCAACCATTAGTTTTTCAACTCGGCGATAGATTGATCGTCCTAAGAACCCACCGACGAGTCTTCCACAAATGTAAACAATTATTGCTGCGACGATGAGTCCAAGCAGGTTCATCCAAGGATGTTCAGCCCACCATGTATTAACAGATTCAGCATAAAGAGAATTAGACAACTCTCTCATTGCCTCAACGTGATCGCTCGATATGTTTTCACGTTGTGCAGCGTTCTTTAACGTCGTTTCATCTGGACCCATTGAGAGAGATTTTGCGACGTCCGGAAAATGTATGGGTATCTGAATGTATGCAGTCCTAATGCCCTTATTGATTGGCTCAGCAATTGCTGAATCCACAAATTGATAAGCTTTGACGAGCAGCCACAATGTGAGAATTGAAGGGAGTAGGACGGCTAATCCTCGAAGAAATGGTCTTGATTTTTTAGTTTCACTCATAAAAGATGCTCATCATACTGTGAGACTCGTTAATGCTTTTTGAATTGCCAAAGGATATGCTTCACATTCTAGAGAAAAGACTTTATCAGCGATACATTGCGGAGTGTCGTGTTCATTTACTGGGCAGGTGAGTTGAAGGATGGTTTCGCCGTGATCATACAACTCATCGACAAAGTGTACTGTGCATCCTGTTTCATTCTCTCCGCTATCAATGACTGCTCGATGTACGTGCATGCCATACATTCCCTTGCCTCCAAACTTTGGTAACAAGGATGGGTGAATGTTGAGAACTCTACCCTCCATCCAAGGTTCAATCTCTAGCAACCTCAGATATCCACAGAGGCAAACTAGATCAGGTCGGTAGTCTCGTAGCCATTGCTGGACACGTTTGTCTCCAGTTGCTATGGGCTCCTGACTTGTACGTGCTATTGCAACATCTATCCCTCTGTCCACGATACGGTCAATACCGGCAATTTCGTCCCTAGAAGCAATTGCTAAATCAATTGTTGCGTCAAGTTCACCACGTTCGATTGAATCAAGCACATTTAGGACAGTCCGACCTCCACCACTGAAAAGAACAGCGATTGAAGTTGTCATTCGTTGCACCTCGAGGAGACAGTTGGTTGAGTTTCGAATGGAATCGCATTACCATTTTCGTCGATGCTCACCATTGTTAGAACTGCTTCAGTAACATCAATTCTTTTTGCAGTATCAAACCGTTCAGCCTCAACAGTAACCCCAACGACAACTGAAGAGCGCCCAGTTTTGATTGTATTTGTATAAAAACGAACGACATCTCCAACAAACACGGGTTTATCAAACTCAACTTTGTCAATAGAAGCGGTGACCCATCGATGTGTTCCATGTTTCCTTGCTTCAACGAAACCAGCTTGGTCAATGTACGAGAGAATGATTCCACCGAAAATCGTGCCATATACATTGGCATCTCTTGGCATCATGATGACACTTAGTGCTACTGATTCATGCATATTGTTATTATCATTCCTCCTGTAACAGCCCGCAAGCGTAGAGAGACCACCATTTCTTCCTAGTTTCTTTATTTTCAAGAAACTCGAATGGAATTTGATCCGCAATTGAACTTGAAAAAGTCTTGGCGAGGACGATTGGGTGCTCAGGGAGTGTCCATAACTGCTGTTTGGCGCTTTGTATGAGTTCCGGAATAAATCGCTCTTTGTCTATGATTAACGCCGCTAGTGCCACATCCGGATCGATCGTTCCATCCTCTCTATGCATAGCCCTCCACGCTAGCTGAAAATCCTCATCTTGAAGAATGACGCCAATCGTGTGCAGTGATTCAATCTCCGAAGAAGATTCTGGCAGAGGTAAACTCATCAACGCACGTAAAAGAAGAGCAGCTTTTCGTTTTTCTAAATCGATATCAGCATCCCATTCTAAAACGAGATTCTCTATGTTTTGTGGAGCAGTTTGATAGATTGCAAGAACGGTAAGAACGACACTTCCATCACGATCGCGGACTGGGAGTTCAACAATCTCTTCATACGATGGAGACTGGTCGTGAAAGGGGTGCAACGCAAGGAGTTTTTTGATCCAAGGTGAGGGGGGAAACTCAATTTCCAATTCTACATCTGTCGAACCACTCCGTTGTGACCACCAAATTGCTGCTTCAAACAGTTCTGCATCAATGTTGACATGCTTCAGTTCTGAAACACGTTCTTCTTGAAATGCTTTTGAAACAATGAGTTGTTGAGCCTTATCACTTGCATCACTCTCTGTTTCGATGATGGGAGATAAAATCTCATGTACTTCGTCAAATGAAGCACTCTGTAACAACGAAATTCCTAACAGTTGATCCGAAACTGATGTTGAAGAAATGAGTTTGAGTATGAGATTATTCTTTTTGTGTTGAGCAAAATAATATCCAGCAAGGACGGCAATCCCAATAGTCATGATGAGTGGAATGAGCCGTTTCATGTATGCAGTGTAAACGAACTTATCTAATCGCACTGTACGAACCTGACGAGATCATTTGCGCTTTCAGTCGGTGTTTGAAGGCGTAGAGATAACTGCAGTGGCACAAAGTGCCACCGAAAGGCAAATAAAATTCATTTAAGTAGGAGTCCTTTTAAGGAGTTATTGGTTATACAAATACATGAGTTTTGGCATTGAAAACTCTTGGATCATTGAACGTAGTTCATCAATGGAAAGCCCGCTCGATTGAGCACCAAAAAGTCCACCAAACACTGGTGCTTTTCGAGAAAGTTGAAGAACTGTTGGGTTGTCGTTTGTGATACCTGCTCTTTGCTTGGCGTCATTAATCGCATCATCCAGGTATCCAATTTCATCAATCAGTCCATTCTTTAATGCTTCTTTA
>CAZVAE010000062.1:0-8548 GCA_964624985.1 uncultured Isosphaeraceae bacterium
CTTTTTGAAGACTATGTGTCATTGCTTCAGCAATTTTTCTTCGAATCCCTCGGAAAGGAATGCGTTCGGATACACCCTCTTGAGGAACGCTAACCCTTGTTGCAAGTGGCGCTGTTTCCTCTGGTGGTTGTACCACTGGTGTTGGCGGTGTCGCGGGGGCTTGTTGTTCTTGAACAGGGGCACTCACTGGAGTAACGTGTGCTTTAACATCAGACGCAGTCACACGTCCGCCTCTTCCTGTTGGTCTAACTTGATTGATATCAACATCTAAATCTCGAGCAATCTTCCGTACAGCAGGAGTCGCACACGCCTTTCCAGCAGGACCACAATCCGATTGCTCTTCAGGCTTCCTAGCGAAACTTGCTGGCATCGCCATCGTGTCATCAACTGCACCAACAACGCAACCCGTGTCCGGAGGAGCGTCAGCTTCGCTTGCCTCCTGCTCGCCTTCGGAGACCTCGTAGTTCACCAAGATACTGCCAACGTTGATGATGTCGCCCTCCTTGCCGTTGAGAGATTTAATCACCCCAGTCCAAGGGCTAGGCACTTCAACAAGGGCTTTGTCCGTTTCCATTTCTGCTAATGTTTGGTGCTCTTGAACCTTCTCGCCGACAGTAACTCGCCATTTGATGAGTTCAGCTTCATGCACACCTTCTCCAAGGTCTGGAAGGATGAAGTGCGATTTGTCAGTAGGTTGCTTCGTAGCCATTGGTTAGTACGCCAGCGTTTCAACGATTGCTTTGCCTATGCGCTCTGCATCTGGAAGATAATCGAGTTCCAACTTGTAGTATGGCATGATGGTATCAAAACCACAAACCCTTTGAACTGGGGCTTCTAAATTCAAGAAGCAATGTTCCATGATTCCTGTAGCGATTTCAGCACCAAGCCCACACGTTTTTGGTGCTTCATGCACGATGACGCATCTGCCTGTCTTCTTTACAGATTCAGCAATTGTCTCCAGATCAAACGGTGAGATTGTTCGCAAATCAATAAGTTCGATTGATTGCCCACTCGCTTCAATTGCGTTCATGCATTGAATAATTGTTGCACCCCAGGAAACCATCGTAAGTGAATCACCTTCAGAAACAACTCTGGCTTTTCCAATTGGAACCAGATACTCATCTTCTGGCACCTCTTCTCGAAACGCCCTGTAAATTCGTTTGGGTTCAAAAAACACAACTGGGTTTGGATCACGTATCGCACTAATCAACAAACCCTTTGCGTCATACGGTGAAGAGGGCATCACAATTTTTAATCCGGGCGTGTGTGTATAAATTGCTTCTGGGCTGTCACTGTGAAGTTCGGGAGCATGAATGCCACCGCCAACAGGAACTCGAAGTGTGAGTGGGCACGTTATTCCACCTCGTGTTCGGCTATTAAAACGAGCAGCTTGATTCGTTAGTTGATCAAATGCCGGACCCATGAATCCCTCGAACTGAATCTCAGGAATTGGGCGAAGTCCGCCCATCGCAAGTCCAATAGCAGTTCCGACAATGCCAGACTCAGCAAGTGGCGAATCAACAACACGATCGCCACCAAACCGTTGGAACAACCCTTCGGTTGCACGGAACACGCCACCATTCAAACCGATATCTTCTCCAAGTAGAAGAACGCGGTCATCTTTTTCCATCTCTTGGATAAGCGCCAAGTTGATTGCCTGTACAAGGGTGAGGTTAGCCATTGTTTTGTACCTCTTCATGAACGGAAACATCTACCTGAGTAGGGTCCTGCCCCAAACTACTTGTTCGCATCGTTTGCCTTTGTAATTGCAGTTGTGCTGGCAAATCTGTGTACATTGAGTCGAAAAAATCAGTTGCTGATGGAGCATCGATTTCTTCTGCATTCTTTACTACTGCCGCAACCGTTTTCTCCGCATCAGCGAGTTGTTCTTCTTCTTTTTCTTGTGACCACAAATCACGCTGTTCTAAAAAATTGCGAAGCCGAATCATTGGGTCACGTTTTTGCCACATTTCAAGTTCATCTGCATCACGATACCTACGAGCATCATCGGCGGTAGTGTGATCACCCAAGCGATATGTCAACGCTTCAATGAAGGTTGGTCGGCTGTTTTCTCGTGCCTGTTGTACTGCATCTTGCATGACCTTAACCATCGCGAACAAATCGTTCCCGTCAACCTGTATGCAATCCATACCGTAGGCGAGACCCCGTTGAGCAATTGTAGGAGCGGAACACTCGACTGAAGTGGGTGTTGAAATCGCCCACCCGTTGTTTTGGCAGACAAATACAACGGGCAAGTCAAGATTCGCCGCAAAGTTAGCAGCTTCATGAAAATCGCCCTCACTTGTTGCACCATCACCAAAAAAGGTACAAGCAATGTTTCCTGTCTTTTTGTATTTTTCAGACCATCCCAAGCCAGTGGCATGCAACATTTGTGAACCAATTGCAATCGCCAGTGGTGTGCATCTCACCTCACTAATATGGTTTCCCCTCTCATCACCCATCCAGTGCAAGAGAATCTTTTCCATAGGGAGTCCACGCCAAAAAAGTCCCGCGTTTTCTCTATAGCAAGTGACCATCCAGTCGTTTTTTTGAAGAACATATCCTGCTGCTAGAGGGGGCACTTCTTGACCTCGATTTTCTGGGTATGTACCCATCCGACCAGAGCGTTGCAACTTAAAAGCAATCTCGTCAAAGTGTCGGCATGTCATCATGTGTTTGTACATGGCGACGACATCTTCGTTGGGGATTAATCCCTCACCTAGATTCGAGTCAAAGTTACCATGTTCATCAAGAATTGACACATGGGGGATTGATGCTTCAAATACAGTTTCAACCGGCATGGACCGCTGTCTCCTGTCCATCAACTATTCGTTGTTCAGCAATTTCAACAGCTGCTGCATACGTTGAAGAAGCATGCTCACTCCGTTCGAGGAGTTGCTGAGTTGTATTAAAAATTTCATCGTTTTTCGTTTGGAGTTCAGAATCACTCATCCCAAGATGCATTCCCGCAAGATGGATAAGCCCGCCCGCGTTGACGACAAAATCAGTTCCGTAGACGATGCCAGCTGTTTTTAGAGCGACGGCGTCTTCTTCAGGGTCATCAAGAATATTGTTTGCTGCACCACATACAATGGGGCACCGCAGATGCTCGACCAAGTTTCCATCGATGACTCCTCCAAGAGCACATGGAGCAAGGATATCACAATCAACTTTCAATATATCATCGTCGTGTAAGGCCGTTGCACCGTATGTGTCAACAGTGAAATCGAGGTTTGCTTTTTTGATATCAGCAACAAGCAAGTTGGCTCCAGCATCTTTCAGAAGTCTGCACAAATTTTGACCTACATGCCCAACACCCTGAATCGCCACTGTCTTCCCGATGAAATCATCACCAAGCCCTGCGTGGATTAAACACGCACGCATACCATGGAATACACCGAGTGCTGTCCAAGGGGAAGGGTCGCCACCACGAGAGACGGTTTCGCCTCCCATGACATGTTTTGTTTCTCCAGCCATCCAATCGACAAATTGAGTGTCTACGCCAACGTCCTCTGCTGCAATATACGCACCATTAAAAGTGTCTACAAAACGCCCCATTGCTTTTGCTTCACCTTGAGTTCGAGGCGTATCACGATGTGGCATCATGATGACACTCTTCGCACCGCCCATTGGAAGCCCAGATACTGCTGCCTTGTAGGTCATGCCTTTTGAAAGCCGCAATACATCGTAGATGGCATCTGCTTCGCTCTGGTAATACCATCTTCTCGTTCCACCAAGTGCGTTTCCTAATGCAGTGGAATGAATTGCGATGATAGCCCTGAGTCCAGTTTCAGGATCTTGATGAAAACAAAGCCGCTCGTGTCCTCGCGAACTCATCTGGTCAAATATTCTGTCTTTCTCGTGCATCATGTTTGTTTGTATATCGTAAATGATTTAATGGGTTTGAGCTTTTTCTTGAGTGTAGAGTGAGCCGCCACCGAATTGTTTAATGAATTCTTGCTCACACATCTTTCCAGAGCCACGAGCTTCAAGATCAGGTGTACGTTCGGGGATATAAAAATCTTCGTTTGGCAAGGTTTCGCCGAATTTTAAAGCCTCATCGGCTGCGTTAAGCATCGAAGAATCGGGGTTTTGTCGCAATGAACGCATCCACCCATGAATCTTATACGCGCCATATTCCATGATGTAGTCCACCATTGCACGGTCGTATTTGAGTTGTGATTCTTCAACACCGTTACGTATATCTCGGTCAAGCTTTGAAAGCGAACAAGTCATCGCATGTATCCAGATTGCGATCCAACTCAAGCGACACTGAGTTGTTTGATTTGTGATGAGCGTTTCTTCTTTTTCTTTGAACATCAGTTTCACTTGATGCGAAAAATCACGTATGAAATTGCCAATCGTTGTGCAATGTGAACGAAGTGAAGGGTCAACTCGAGTAATCTTTGGAGCCGGTTTTCGAATTCCAAAAAACAATTCAAGTCCGATTCGAAGAGCTGCGCCAAGATTTTTGAATGGAGCTGCTTTAACGCCAAGCATATACTCACCAAGTTGTTTTGATCCGTATGCAAAAATGAAACTGTGCATGACCTCGTTTGCTCCTTCAACAATTGGGTTGATTCGAGAATCTCGCCACAATCGTTCAAGTTCATTTTCAGTCATGTAACCCTCGCCGCCCATCACCTGCATTGCCTCGTTTGTACACCGGAATCCATACTCTGAGCAGAAAACTTTGCAGATGGCAGTTTCAAGCATGATGTCTTCGTCATTGCGATCAACCATCCCTGTGGTGGCATACAACATGGCATCCATCGCATACCTGAATGCGCCCATGCGCGCGAGCCGCTCCTTAATCAACTCAAACTCTGCAATTGGTCGCTCAAATTGATAGCGATATTGAGACCACTTGATGGATTGTTCGTAGGCAGAAGCACCAGCACCAACCATTCCAGCTGCGAGCGTGCATCTACCCCAGTTCAAACAAGTCAGTGCGACAACTATTCCCTTTCCTTCCTTATGAAGAAGGTTTTCCCGTGGGACGCGGACATTTGTAAACTTGATTCGTCCTTGCCATGTACCTCGGATTCCACATTTTGATCGGTTTCTGCTGAAGACATCTACGCCTTCCATATCAGGAGATACGATAAGCGCATTAAACTTCTCTTTCGTTTTACCCGTATGAGGATCTGTCATCTCATACTTTGCCATTACTGTAAACATACATGAATACGCTGCGGAAGTAGCCCACTTTTTCTCACCATTGATGACGTAATATTCACCACACTCGGTAAGTTCGCAAGTTGTTTCTTGGCCCTGTGCATCACAACCCACGTTTGGTTCAGATAAACAGAACGCGCTAAGAGCCTCGTTAGAAATAAGGGGCAACCACTTTTTCTTTTGTTCTTCAGTACCGAACAATGAAATAGCGTTACAGCCAATAGAAAGATGCGCTGAAATCATGACAGCGGTAGAACCGCAATTCCGACCAATGAGTTCAAGAACGCGATTGTAACTTGTAACCCCAAAACCCTGACCCCCATATTCAGTAGGGACAATCATGCCGCAGACCCCTATTTCGAAGAGGCGTTTGATAACCCATTCAGGTATCTCTTGGTTTTGGTCAATCTCAACAGCGGGATGTTCAGTACGGAAATACGTATCGAGCTCTGTAAGCATCTTGTTACAACGCTCTCGTTCTTCAGCACTTTCTTCAGGAAACGGAAAGATTAAATCTTCTCGTAGATTTCCCCAGAATAAGTTTTTTACAAAACCCATCGTTTCTGGGTCTGGACCAAGCATTTCTTGAGCATTTTCAATTTGCTTCCGGTCTTTTTCAGAGACATTTTTTAGCTGGCTTGCAAGATCTGGTTTACTCATGTTCCTCATTATCCTTTAGACAAAAAAGCACCAAGTTTTTCTTGTGCCATAGGCGTATTTCGAAGTCGTACCAGCTCACATTGTTCAACAGCAACAGCAGCAGACCATCCCTCTGAGATTCCAGTTTCTACTGCATACAACACCGCTTTCACAGCATTGGTGTTATCCAATGAATCATTTGCTGTTGCAAGTCCCTCATTCCAATCATCTATTTCAGAACCAGCCATTCCAAGTGGAGTGGTTCCGCAATCAGAGTGTTCAATAATCCATGATACGGCAGCATCTTGAAGATTTTGTGGAGTCTCGACAATTTGATCTGCTAACCCCTCAGGTAATGCGTCACTCATCCATGTTGTTCCGCTTGCAGTATGAGTGATTCCTAATTCTGGATGTACTCTTGAAGGAAGCAATTGAGTGCCTCCCCATCCGGGGCAAATCCCAAGTGATGCTTCGGGTAGCCCAACGGGGTACGCCTTACATTTGTTATTTGTAGTTGAGAAGATTAGAGCATTGCAATGCATTGCGAGTTCCAAGCCTCCACCAAGCGCTGCGCCATGAATTGCTGCGACAGTTGGATACGGAAGTGCGGCAATACGCGCAAAGACTGTTGTGCCAAATGCGAGATATGCATGAAGTCCATGATCATCTAGAGCATCTATTTCTGCGAGGTCAGCGCCTGCAACGAAAACTCGCTCAGAATCACTTCGTAAGACAAGCCCCTTGATATCAGAGTTGGATTCAATCGCATCGAGAGCTGAATTTAAGTTTTGGATAAACTCACGATTAAGAATGACGACTGGCTTGTCAATACAGGCGAGCCAAAGGGTCGCAATTCCTTCACTATCAATCTCAACTTTTAAGGCGTTTAGTTGTGTTGTTGTTGGCATGATATCTTTCAAAAAACACCGTTTTACAGTGATTGCAGTGGGTATACCGCGCCCCTCATTGTACCCGATTCCCAACCACCCATGGGGCTGGGAACAGGGTCGGCTGCGGGGTCAGGTATAGGGTGAAACCCTAAAAAAGGGGTTTTAGTCGGGATTGAGCTTCCTCACCAGCAATGACATCCGCAGAGAGAGTTGCAGCTTTCAAGAGAACCTCCTCATTGGGAGATCCGTCTAATTCATTTAGCCACGATTTTGTCACAGACATTGCAACTTTTCCGCCCCTACTTAATGTCTGGGCGAACGCATTCGCTGCAGCAGGCAATCCTTCAAGATCACACAGATGAGAGACGAGTCCAGCTGCAAACCCCTGTTTGCCTGTCATCGTGCCACCAGCGAGCAACATCGATCGGGCTTTACCCGCTCCAATCTTTTTTATGAGCCAAGGTGCCACAACAGCAGGGCAGACACCAAGATCAACTTCGGGGTATCCAACTTTTGAATCTGGATGTGTAAATGCGAAATCACAGACAATCATAAGACCACACCCACCACCAATAGCAGCGCCTTGAACACACGCGATTGTTGGAACCGGCAAGAGTCGAATTCTTTTTGACACCAATCCCAAGAGCCTCAACATTTCTCGCATCGCTTCTGGATCATCAATAACACCACGTAAATCCATACCCGAACAAAATGAACGACCCTCGCCCGCAATGATACATGCACGCATCGATTCGTTTGTTTCGACTTCGTCAAGAGTTTCGTGCAATGCTTGAATGAGGGGGAGCGAAAGTGCATTTCGCTTACTTGGCCTGTTCAGCGTTATTGTCACAATGTTGTCCTGTTCGGTTAAGCGAATCATCATTGTGTAGTTTACGAGGGATTCATCCGAATGAGCGAAGCTAGAGCCTCACCAGGGCATGATTCCCTCATGAGAGATTCACCAACAAGCACGATATGAACTCCATGTGCACGAAGACGGTCAAGATCTTCGGGTTTTGAGATGCCAGATTCACTGACGACGCTTCTAGGGTCGTCCACAACATCAATCAACCGAATTGTGTGATTCAAATCGGTTTCCATACTCTTTAAATTACGATTATTGATTCCCAGAAGCGAATATCCAGCATGAGGGAAGCCGATGTGTTGTTGTACTTTCAATAGATTTTCCATATCGTGGACTTCAACGAGTGTTGTCATCCCAAGTCCTTGAGCAAGAATCATGCTGTCTAGAAGTTGTCCCTCACTTAACACCTCTGCGATGAGTAACACAGCATCTGCTCCAGCCGCTCTAGACTCCCATATCTGGTACTCATCCACGATAAAATCTTTACGTAGAACAGGCAGGGGAGTCACAGCACGAATTTGTTGAATGAACTCTAAGTTTCCACCAAAAAAAGGTGTATCTGTGAGGCACGATATAGCGGAAGCTCCCGCCTTCTCATACGCTAGAGCAATGGCAACAGGGTCAAAATCCTCACGAATCAAACCCGCGGAAGGACTTTTGCGTTTTATCTCAGCAATCACGCTCGTACTTCCACGTGTGTGGCCATTGACGAGTGCTCCAAAGAAGTTTCTTGGACGATCACTTGCCTCAGCCTCTGAACGCACCTCTTCAAGAGATTTGCGTTCCATTGCATCGACGATTTCTCCTCGCTTCTTTTCAATTATTGCTTGTAGTGTGATTTTCATATTCGCTTCTATTGCCAAGGGTAACGATGAAACCGTTGTTACGGAAGGGAGCTCATTGAATTTCCTGCTTATCCTGATATCACTCTTTTCAATCGGTATTGGAATTTGGTTCGTCAAAACACGTAGAAGTT
>CAZVAE010000063.1:0-5746 GCA_964624985.1 uncultured Isosphaeraceae bacterium
ATTCCTAACGATACAATTGATGGTAAAAGCGTTGTGCGGATCCTTGAAGGTCAAGAAGGGGCGACTTCACCACATGATGCATACTTCTTTTACTATCGCCAAAATGATTTAGAAGCGATTAGATTCGGGAAGTGGAAACTTCATTTCCCACATGGATATAGAAGCATGGGAGATAACCCTGTTGGGAATGGTGGTCTTCCCGGCAAGTATGATTACTCTGTAAAAACAGAGTTAGAGTTATATGATTTGGTAGCGGATCCAAGCGAAACAACGAACGTCATCAGTAAACATCCAATCATCATGGAGCAGATATTGCAACTTGCCAATTCGATGCGGTTGGACCTAGGGGATACATTGACAGACGTGCCACAAACTGGCCAACGTGAAGCGGGTACTATCTCTTCTGAATCACCGTAATTGACCTTATGATTGTTGACTTTAGGAAGCAAGTGTGTTCAAGTGTATGGTATGAATGAAGAGAGAATAACGGAGATTCCATTTGAGATGGAAGCAGTTTGGCCAGTATGCAACGATCAATCTGGGGTGTGTATCAGAGTCGATGCATCTCTTAATGTCTCAATCCAGTAAATCTTTGGCGCTCTTCGCCATTTTGACTTTATCTTCTATGAGCCATTCCCAAATGGGTGATCACGAAGGTGAGGTACAGATGGATTTGCCTGATCATGTTGTGAATATGGAATCGCCCGTGTTATCAACAGAGGAGGCAATAGAGTCATTTGTCGTCCAAGATGGTTTTCGCATCGAACTCGTTGCGAGTGAACCAATGATTCAAGATCCAGTTGCAGCGGTCTTCGCTCCAGATGGAACTCTTTGGGTTGTCGAGATGCAATCATTTATGCCTGATGTTGATGGGAACAATGAGTTAGAACCTATAAGTCGTGTGGTGCAGTTAATCGATAATGACCATGATGGAATCATGGATGACTCCAACGTATTCATGGACGGGCTAGTGTTACCGAGAGGAATTGCCTTCACACATGATGGTCTATTGCTGATTGCCCCACCGAATTTGTTGTATTGCAAAGATACAGATGGAGATGGAAAGTGCGACGAAGTCAGCACATTGACAGATGGTTTTGAAGGACTTGATTCAATCGAACACGCCGGCAACGGGTTAATCTATGGGCTTGATAATCTGTTTCACAATTCTCAACATTCTCATAGTTTCACGTTCGATGGTGAAAGCTTAACGTCTATTCCTGTGCCTTCCCATGGGCAATGGGGGACAGCGCAAGATGATTTCGGTCGTCAGTATTACTCGCCAAACTCATATCCAGTACTCATTGATGATTTGCCAAAACAGTATGCAAATCAACGAGGTACATCACGCAACATCGATGGCATCTACCGTGGAATCACTACAGATAAACGAGTTTGGCCTGTCCATTCAACTCCAGGTATCAACAGAGGATATCAAAAGGGTCGGCTGAATGATGAGTATAAACTCACGCAGTTTGATGCTGCATGTGGACCTGCTGTATATCGAGACACGTTGTATGGCGAAGAGTTTGAGGGCAATGTTTTTGTTTGTGAACCCGCCGGTAATTTAGTGTCGCGTTTTATCATTGAAGATAATGGGAATGATTCGATTCGTGCTGTTCCTGCATACGAACAAGAAGAGTTTCTGGCATCGACCGATGAACGATTTAGACCAGTGAATCTTATGAATGGTCCCGATGGCGCGTTATACATCGTTGATATGTACAGGGGCATTGTTCAGCACCGTATGTTCGTTACCTCATTTCTACGCAAACAAATCAGGTCACGCGGGCTTGAAAAACCGCTCGGATTAGGCAGAATCTGGCGAGTGGTACCGGACGAAAAATCACTTCATCCTGTACCTGATTTAAGTCAGTTGGATGCAGTTGAACTCGTTGCAGCATTGACAAATGGCAACGGAACAGTTCGAGACACTGCTCAGCGTCTTCTAGTTGAATCGGGCGATGATTCCGTGAGGTCACAACTTGAAGATGTAGCGAGTAATGCAATACTGGCTCGCGACAGAATCAAAGCATTCTGGACGCTGCATGGAGTGGGAATACTAACGAAAGAACTCGTCCTTGTTGGATTAGATGACCCGCATCCGATGGTCAGAACCAACGCCATTCGTTTATCAGAATCATGGATACATCAACAGGAGGTATTCCAGAAGGTTAAAACACTCGCATACGATGAAAACTTTTACGTCCGGCGTCAAGTCGCCTTGATTGTGGGTCGACGCCATGGCCCACAATCCATATTCTTCTTGCTCGATCAACTGGGAACAATTGAAAACGAGAAATATCGTTCTGCAGCCATTGCATCGCTCATGGGAAGAGAACATGAAGTTCTCGATTTAATCTCATTAAACGCAACATTAAAAGAAGATTCCGTGTTGAATCGAAAGACGCTTGCTTCCATTGTCAGTGAGATGCATGCTGAACGAAACGAGTCTACGAACGTGTTATTGCTCGACTTCGCGTCGAAACAATCACTAAAGCGCCCTTGGCAATCTGAAGTCGTACTCGAGAAGATTCTTAAATTGCAACAAGGCCGCCAACTTCGTTTACAACGAAAGCCATCAAGATATCAAGCGCTCTTTGTTTCCAATAGCGACAAGTTATATGAGGCCGCATTAGAACTCGATGGGGTGCTCTGGTGGAAAGGTCGCGAAGATGTGCAGGAGTTCATTCCGAAGCGAGTGAATAAAGACGTTGCAAATCTAATTACCCGAGGTAAAAAAATATATAACAGTTGCAAAACATGCCATCAAGTTGACGGCTTAGGGATGTCACCAACCTATCCGTCACTCGTAGATTCACCATTTGTATTGGATAATCGCATGTTCATGAAGATCTTACTTCATGGACTTACTGGTCCAATCACTGTACTTGGAGAAGAGTTTGATGAGACGATGCCGCCGTCTCCTATTCAAAACGATTATGACTTGGCTGCGGTGATGACGTATGTTCGACAAGCGTGGGGAAACAATGCAGATTCGATAACACCGAATGAAGTTGCGGAGATGCGTAAAAAATACGAAAGTCGGAAATCAATGTGGACTATTGAAGAGTTGCTAAATTAGTCCAGCCACTCACAGCCAACAAACATATCTTTTTGATTTCCATTTTCATCGGTGTAGTTCGGAACCATTATCTCTATATCTTTAAACCTAACTTCGACTTCTTGTTTTTTGTGGAGTTGGAAGGCAAAATTATTCAGGAACTCTCCATCCTTGAGTTTTTTAGGATTTAGAGGGTTCGTTGTGTTGCACTCAACAACTAACTTGTTGTTCAACCACACCATGACCTTGCTTCCGCATGTATAGACCATCATTTCATTCCAATCATCGTATTTACTGTATTGTTCTGTTGGCTTGCACAACCATCCTCTTCCTCCAGATTCATACAATCCACCACAATCGGGTTGCCTGTCTATCTCGACTTGAATTCCTTGAACACCAGTATTGTCGTGTGGTATTTGTTGGGATCTGAAAAAGAAGCCGCTATTGCCCTTGTCAATTTTATATTTGAATTTGACTGCAAAGTTATGGAATGGCTTAGTAATCCATATGAGTCCCGTCACTTCATCCTCATCGGATTGCCTTCCTACAAGTGCGCCATCCTCAACGCTCCATGTTCCACCGCCAACGGGACTCAAGCCATTAAGTGATTTTCCATCGAACAATGAGTCTACTTTTAAATTCGCTTCATATTGATTGTACTCAGTAACTGTTGCATTTCGCCACTTTACTTTGCAGTCACCGGAATGAACTTGAAAAGCTATGTGCCCAGACAAGTCCATAAAATCAAGAAAGTTTGTGGTGACTTTTCCGTTGATGGTTGCTTTAATGCGAGGGCCAATACACCAAATTTCATATTGGTTCCATTCGTTCATTTTGAATGCATCTTTAACATCTTCGTTTGGCTGTTGTAACCAAGCTCGTCTGCCCTCGTCGTATAACCCACCAGACCATGACCGTTCGGATGGATCGATTTCTATTTGGTAACCAACTAGCCGGTTGTCGATGTCGCGTGATCGAACTTGAATACCCGAATTGCCACGGATTATTTTAACTTCCACTGAGAGGTGAAAATCTGCATACACTTTATGACTTGTGAGAAACGAGTTCCGGTGTTTTTTACCCTCACCTGTTAAAACGCCATTCTCGACTGTGAAATCAACAGGCGGGCCGATGACATGCCAGTCGCTCAAAGAATCGTTTTGAAAAAGGACTTCCGACGCCAATGTTGGTGCCGAAAAGAGTACAACAAATAGGAAAATTAGTATCTTCATTCTACAAGTGTACCTTTGTTCAGATGGAATTGGAGTATAGTACTTTTCGAAATCAAACGGTTTTTGATTCACTCAGAAAAAGGAAAGGGAACATGATGTTAAAACTATTTATTGCAACACTCACCACAACATTTGTTATTGGAATCGCTGGATGTAAATCAACTCAAAAAACTGACAGTGCAAACAATACAGACAATTCAAGAGCAAATGAAAGTACACTTGAACATATCGGCAATGATGCGAAATCTGTTGGGACGGGCGCTGCTGATGCAGTTGGCGCTGGGGTTAAGGCAGTTGGAGAAGCTGGGGGCGCAGTTATCGATTCATTTA
This sequence comes from uncultured Isosphaeraceae bacterium, assembly GCA_964624985.1. GTDB lineage: Bacteria > Planctomycetota > Phycisphaerae > Phycisphaerales > SM1A02. Next base: position 4,627 of record CAZVAE010000063.1, read on the forward strand.
AAGGAAAAGATAAAAAGTCAGAGCATCCAAAGAAAAAGAGAAACTCCGATCACCCAGACCATCCCGGTTCATAAATAAACACACTGTAATGCACGGGCCCTTGGAGTAATCGCTTCAAGGGCTTTTTATTTGTTTACTCGCAGTTACTCCTTGATCCGATTGTCACGAGAAAATCATCGTTGGCATCTGATAGACAGTCGCCAGGACATCCGAGTTGTTCAATGCACAAAGGTTGATATTGGCTTATCTACCAACAACGATACTCCATGCAATCTCTCCTTTAGACTTTTGCCATCGAACGTAAAGATTGAAAGGATAAAGTCCGGTTGTATACATTTCAGGAAAAGGGTTGCCTTTGACGAAATGAAACTTTGGATTTGCGGAATGAGAATCCGGAGGAATGAGATAATTGTTTTGATCATTCGCATCAAAGTTATACTCTTTGTAGTTCACGTTTAACGTTGTCTTAAAGGCAATTGTCTGCAATGAAGCCCGTAACCCGTTTATTGATTGAACGCTTCGCTCGCGAGACATTAACTCCTTCATTCCTGCGGCGAGAAAATTAAGTCGATGTGCCGCCAACATCGCACTGCTAGGGAGCAACTGATTGACATACACAACCCACGCATTTTGAAAAGAAACTAAATCATTCGTGCCAAATACTTCTACAAATGCAGTTTCATGATTGATGCCTCTTGCAATCTGCAGCAAAAACTGGTCAAAACTTGATGCGTACCGCCCGTTCTCTGCATGAATCAGAAAGTGCACCATTGCCCAAGATTGCCGATATTGGATAGCCCCGTTCCCCTCGAATAAGTTTTGGTTCCATGTCGATTGGCTCATTCTCATGAGTTCAATGAACGGAATACAATTGTTCGATTGAATGTCATTCTGTAATGCTTGAAGAGTTCCGTTTGAAACTTGTCCATTGATGAGTGCGCCGTTGATGTAGGCAGAATGTTCAAAATACTCAGCGAGACCTTCACTTAGCCAAGCTGGAATGCCATGCGGAAAACGAGTACTAGCAAACTGGTGAAATGCTTCGTGCTTCGCAGTCGCCTCGAATGAGTCCCATGAATTGTTGACAGTAACGGCTGTAACTCCTCGAGATGGAATAAAC
>CAZVAE010000063.1:5756-8085 GCA_964624985.1 uncultured Isosphaeraceae bacterium
TTCTCAGGCCTTCCATAAAATCCCCGAATTGTTTGGTTGTAATCTGAACGATTTCGAAACACCCACGCATCCATTTTCATTGTCCGTTGCTCAGGCAGCATTGACAGCCCGTTTCGATAAGCAGCGCAAACTGCGTCAAGTAATCTACCAGCATCATGTGCTTGGTCGGCAGGCAAATCAGTTTTGATTGTCCAAAATTGAGTTGTGAAATCTTTAGCCGAATCAGTCCAAGTATCTTGCAAATGTATTGCGAACGTTAGGAACAGAACTGAGACCCCAGCAGGGAACATATTTAAATTGTACCAAAAGAACGTTGGCTGTTAACACAAAGGAAGGTGTATGAACGATGGTTACAAGATGCAAGTTGATAGAGTTTTAAAAGCAATTAGCGTTAAACGATCGAGATTATCTTGAATTCTTCAATTTTATGCATAATACGCAATGAAGGAGCATACGTTTGAATAAAGAAATCCTCATCGTTGGCGGGGGGCCTGTTGGTTTAACAGCAGCACTCATGCTGGCTCGACATGATGTGCCCGTTCGCATCATTGATCAGAATGATGCACCGACCACTTTAAGTAAGGCGCTAATTGTATGGAAACGTACACTGCAGTCCCTCGACCCTGTAATTCCATGGGAAACCTTTGCCGATGGATTTATCAGAGCAAGAAGAATGAATTTTATTCATGCTGGGCATGATGCTGCCTTCATAAACCTACAGGAAACAGAGCATAATGTTCCTTCGGGGATTTTGATTCCTCAATCTGAAACGGAATCTATACTTTTAAACAAGCTTCATGCAAGTGGGATAGAAGTAGAGCGTAACACGAAACTAGTCTCATTCACGCAAAATGACGAAGAAGTTGTTTGCAAACTCAGCATAGGTGAAACAATACACACCCCGTTCCTCATTGGTTGTGATGGCGCACATAGCACCATAAGGCATACACTAAATGTCCCTTTTCTTGGTGATACTCTTAAAGGTCTCTGGGATCTCGCTGACGTTTCAATTGATAGCGAAACAGAAGACGGCGTGATGTATACGGAAAATACAGATGCAGGAACAGTTGCGATTTTTCCAGTCTCTAAAGGCCGCATTCGAATCATCTCTGATGCAGGTAAGGATAAAACGGAGAAAACAGGGATTAATCCGACACTTTCAGATGTTCAGCACATACTTGACACACAGTCATCACTTGGTTTGCAGGCAACACATCTCCACTGGAGTGGTGAGTACATCACAAATCAACGGCAAGTCAAATCGTATGTCCATGGTAGAGTTTTTATTGCAGGCGATGCAGCCCACGTTCATTCACCTGCTGGGGGACAAGGGATGAATCTTGGCATGCAAGACGCGTGCAACATAGCTTGGAAACTTGCATGTGTGGCGAAAGGCTCTTCAAAAGAATTACTCGAAACATATCAAGAAGAACGTCATCCGATCGGCAAGCAGGTGCTTGCATTCACTCGGAAACTCGTAAACAATCAGTCGATCGATAATCCGTTTCTTCGAATTGTCAATGAACTGAAGTTAAGGGTAATGCTGAATTTTAGTGCTGTCCAGCATAAGTTAGCTTCGGTGCTTTGCGAGGATGTGATGCATTATCGCGATTCGCCGCTTTCCTTGAATGGCGGAGGAGGCATTTTCCCAGATGAACTTGAAGAGTACAAAGATCTTCGTGGCAATGAAGCAACACTTTTTTGCAAAGAGAGACGTACATGTTCATTTGGTCCTTTACCCTTAACTGAAATAATCAATGACACTGTCGTGAGTCATTTCGGTGGTGACGTCCTTGTACGACCAGATGGTTACGTAGCAGCAGTCGGATCGGATGCAGTTCATAGTTGGCTTACAAGATTTAAATGCCAAAAGTTTGAGGGTTGAGACTCTAGTCCTTTTGCTGAGTATTGTTTTGTTGCAGGTATATATAGAAACCTACTTCACTGATACATACAAGCTAGTTGAGTTAGGTTTTCCAAATTGCTAATAATGCTGATATTGCAAAGTAAGTCAGGAATGCGGTTTGCAAAAGTATCAAAAACAGTCTGGAGGGATTAATCTTACCGTCTGTTCTGTCAATCAAGACGAGCACGCAGACTTGAGCAAAATAGAGAGCGTAAGCGAGGATGAGAGATGCGGGAACAATAAGATCCCAATCGAAGATGACTGCTAGAAGCGCAGGCAACCCAATTGCTAGATTGGCGAATCCGACTTCAAGTTGAAAGTTATTCCTTCTGCCGAGGTCCCAGCCCATTCGTGCTGCGTCACTTCGGTTAAAGATTGAATGGCGGATCATTGAGAGAATGCCAACGATACCTACCGAAAAGA
>CAZVAE010000063.1:8095-8545 GCA_964624985.1 uncultured Isosphaeraceae bacterium
TGCGGGCCGCGTCCCTGCGTTTAAACATTCCTGGGCGCCCCATTCTCACAACCCCACCCAACCCACCCCAAAACACCGCGACTGGTGCAACGGCAGCTTCAGCTCCTCCTGAACTCATTTTTATGAATCCGATGAAATAACCTATGCCACCAATAGCAAATGTGACGTTCATCAAGAGTTGGGATACTTTGGGATTAGAAGCCCGCACTTCTGATTTCATAGTTTGATGCCGATTCATCTTTCAATTTGATGCTCAACCTTATAAATCCTAATGATGGGAAGCTCATTACTCGCACCGTCTCAAGTTTCCTACAACGATGAGTGCGGTGTGGAACATTATGGACCTCCACCAATTGGACGAGGACGGTGACCACGAGTACCGTGACGATGCTCATCTTTACTGAACGAAGGATCGGGTGTTCCCTTCCAACTTCGACTGATAAAAGGGAA
>CAZVAE010000064.1:0-8404 GCA_964624985.1 uncultured Isosphaeraceae bacterium
GCGATCAACAGCATCATTGAGCGACCAACCGCTTGCAGACTTGCCATTGACAGCAGTGATAATGTCATCCGGTTGAACTCCGTTGTAATACGCTGGAGCTCCTTCAATTGGTTTGACAACCATGATTTCGCCTTTGTTGTTTTCCTTAATAACAACACCAACGCCAACGAATCGTCCCTCTGTCTGTTGCTCAAATCTGCGAGACTCGTCTGGCCAGATTATGGCACTATATTTATCGAGTTTGCTCATTGCCCCATCACCAAATTCACGAAGAAGAACGCCCTCTGGGAGTTGAACTGTTTGATCGTTTGCAATGAGGAGGCGATTGAGAATTTGGATGAGTACTCGCTTGCCTGGAATGTGCTCTAGATATTGAGTGTAGGAATCAAGTTCATCTTGAACTGCTGAAAGCCATTTTCGTCTTGCACTTTTACTCTGGACTTGTTCAAACGTTTCAGCAATGACCGGAACATTTCCAAGCGTGTATACAGAATCGAGGCCGCCACGAATTAAGTCCGACCATGACACTTTGTTAATGTGTTCACTTGAGGCAATGTCAAGAGAGCGTACGAGCATATTCTTGTCGATACCATCAATTCGTTCAATCCAATTGTCTTTTGCCTGTACGTTGAATTCTTCTGGCGGATCATCACCTAGGATTTTTGCCCGTTCAACAAAAAGAGAATGTAGATGTTCAGGCGCGTATTGGCGCAAAAGCGAAACTTGAAGTGTTACATTTTCAAGACGGTCACTCCATCTTTCAAATAAATCTCTTCTTGATGTTCCCTCATAAAAAGTACGAAGGTAATAAAGGAGAGTTTGTGCAGTCAAAATGTTCCCATCATTTTGAAGTGATTCAATTTCACTTTGCGTTTTAGCGAGAACTTTTTGTACATCATCTGTAAACATAATGTCATCTAAGTTATTGCTTAAGGTTTGTGCTTCGACTGCGGACTGCATTGCTTTTACAGTATTTCCTTCCGTTAAATACTTGTTCATCTCAGCGATTGCATCGTTCCTAGCTTCAAGTTCAATTGCCTCCTCTTCAATACGGTGCAATTGATACGTTTCAAGCTGAGTTTTGAAATTTGCGACCGTTTCTTCATCGCCCTGAGGTACATCTTCTAGGAGAGTGTTGACGCTTCCCCAGTCCCCATCCGAAGCGGCAGCCCATATCCGAGATGACCATTCTGCGGTTGTAGGGGTTTGTGCAGCAATGCTTGTCACCAATAGTGTGCAAGTGAGCAGGAGTGTATTGCGTAACTTTTTGGTGAAACTAAAATTCATGCCGTAATGATCCTTTATGAGCAAGTGTACGTGATTTCATAGAAATCGGCATATTTGACTCGCGTCTTGAGTGACTAATGACATGTTTCTCGTACGTAATACCCCTTAGTTTGGTTCATCTGAGGGCTCTTCAAAGCGCCTCGCTGCCTCTTCCCAAGGGTCAATTTCGGTGAAATCGTTCTCAGTACCTTGATGCTTGGAATCTGTACGAATGTTCTGTTTATGGCTCCGTTTTGCGACTACAGCGACGGTGCAGATTGCAAGCAATCCGATGATGAGCAGGAGTAACGCGAGCATGAACAAGATTGGTGCAATTGAAGCCATTAATTGCCCGATTCAATTGCAGTAAGACAAGATTGGAATTCTCCTTGGCACAGTTCACTATCTTGTATGTTTTTTGGGAGTGCCATGAGCATTTCTAGTGCTTGTTCGGGTCGCCCAGCCAAACGCATAACTCTTGCCTGAATAAATCGAAGATTAGGTTCGGATGGCAAAATTGCGCACCCTTTGTTAGCAATTTCTACGGCCTCTGCAACGTTGCCGAGTTGTGCTTCTATCAATGCAAGTGAAAGTAGAGCATACGGCTCATTTGGATTTCTGGCAAGACTTTGAACGATCCAGGACTTTGCAGGTTCCCATTGAGAATTTAACAGTTCAATCTGTCCTAAGAAAAAAGATGCTCTAGCATCTTGCGGTACGTTCTCATGAGATAACTTGTAATACATTTGAGCCGTTGGAATATCCCCTAGCATGTGGGCAAGTTGAGCGGTCGAAAGTTGAAGTAGCCCAGGAGCGGTACTTTGATTACAAGACACAATGTATGCCGCAAGTGCTTCTTCCCACATTGATCTTCCTAATGTAGGATTGCCTGAATTGTCATGTCGCCAGCCTTCTGCAATCAGAGCGAGTGCGTGGACTTCTTGCGCTTCGGCAGAGTTTGGATTTCGGTTAACAAGAGTTGTTGTGATTGCGATTGCTTCTTTCGAACGGTTTGCGTTTAAATGTTGCATTGCAGAATCAATCGCCGCTTCTTGCTGATGCACAGTTATCGCAGGTCCGCTTTCTACTGCTGTATTCTGATTAGATTGTTCTGATTCTGAATTTGAACAGCTTGCAACAAGGGCAATGCCCAATATGCAAGGTATCATGCGTGATATGGCGAATTCAGCTTTTTCAATTGATTCCATTCCTAAATCATACACTCCTTCTGAAGTTGAGGGAGATATTTTAGCAAGGTGGGATGGTGCAAACCTTGGACATTGTGTGTCGGATACAAAAGCCAAGCCTTTTTGTATTCTGATCCCGCCACCGAATGTGACTGCCCCCCTGCACCTTGGTCATGCGCTGAACAATACGTTGCAAGATGTCTTGATGCGATGGTCTAGAATGCGAGGGTACGCTTCCCTTTGGATGCCCGGAACGGATCATGCAGGAATTGCTACGCAAACTGTCGTGGAAAAGCGTCTTTTGCAACAAGAAGATAAAAAGAGGACTGATTTTGAACGAAGTGAATTTGTTGAACGGGTGCAAACTTGGAAGGACGAATATGAAACGACGATTCTGAATCAGTTACGCCTTCTTGGAGCATCATGTGACTGGGAGCGAACTCGATTTACGATGGATGATGTTTGTACAGCAGCTGTGCGTGAATCATTTTTTACGTTGTTTAAAGATGGTCTGATTTACAGAGGAAAGCGTTTAGTAAACTGGGACCCAGTTTCATTAACAGCGCTAGCTGACGATGAAGTCGAAATGAAGGAAGTTGAAGGTCACATGTATTACCTTCGATATCCACTTGAGGATGGATCGGGTTCAATTACAGTCGCAACAACGAGACCAGAGACAATGCTTGGAGATTCTGCAGTCGCAGTGCATCCAAATGATCCAAGAGCGAATGATTTGCGAGGCAAATCAATTCTTCTTCCAATCGTAAATCGAAGTATTCCAATTGTTGAAGATGAATATGTTGTCATGCAAGGGACAGATGATCCAAAAGCCGAGTACGCAACAGGGTTCCTAAAAGTAACGCCCGCCCATGATCCAAACGATTGGGACATTGGCGTGCGTCATCAGTTAGAGGTCATCAATACTATGGCGCCCAATGGCTCCATCAGCACTGCACATGGTTGGGATGATGCAAATGATGAAGCGCAGCAATTTGTGGGATTATCTCGAGAAGATGCCAGAGTTGCAGTTATCAAGTGGTTCAAAGCCAATGATTTGTTTGAAGAAATTAAATCGTATACCCATAGCGTTGGCCATAGTTACCGGAGTCATGTTCCTATCGAGCCGTATCTGAGTGATCAATGGTATGTTCGAGTGACGGATGACCGTTTGTGTAATGAAGCATTGCGAGCACTCTCGCCCGAACAGTACGCTGGTGTTCCTCCGAAACGCGAAAGCGGTTCTCATCCAGGAGATGGTGAACTTCGCTTCTTTCCAGAGCGCTACGCGCATACGTTCCAAACTTGGCATGAAAATTTGAGAGATTGGTGCATTTCAAGGCAACTTTGGTGGGGACATCAAATTCCTGTCTGGTCGAAAACGTTTGCTTCTGATGAAGCAGTGCACTTGCCAAATGACAACGAAGAAGCGGTCGCGTCGGACATGATCAAGGATGAAGTAGAGGGAACGACGAAGGTGTATCTTTGTATTGCGGGTGGCAATCCGAGTATTGAACAGGATGTTGAAAATGCAGGATTTGTCCGCGATGAGGACGTCCTCGATACGTGGTTCAGTTCAGCGTTGTGGCCCATTTCAACGATGGGATGGCCATCTCCAGAGGCATTCCCTGAAACAGTTGGCTTACTTGAAAAATTCAATCCATCAACTGTGCTTTGTACAGGTCGAGACATTATTACGCTGTGGGTAAGTCGAATGGTAATGTTTAATCGCTACTTTCGTCAAGGAACGTTGCCGTTTGCACAGGTGTACATTAATCCAATGATTCAAGATGGATTCGGGCAGCGAATGAGTAAATCATTGGGGAACGGCGTTGATCCAAGAGATATTGTTTCAACTCACGGCGCTGATGCACTCCGATACACAATGGTTCAACTCGCAACAGCGACCCAAGATGTACGATTGGGTGTCGATTTGATTTGCCCATACTCAAACCAAATCTTTACTCCTGAATACGTTAAGTCTTCCACTGGACATGAAGTGATGGCGCCATTACAAACTTCTCCAGCAGATGCATCGAAAAAGATGTCAACGTTATATGGCTTGCTCGTTGGAGAGGCTGAAGACTCAGATGAAACTCCTCAAGCAATGAATACATCCTCTCGATTTGATGTTGGTCGAAATTTTGCTAACAAATTCTGGAATGCCACTCGTTTTGCCTTAATGAATATATCATCGCCTGCCAAAGAAGTCTCTCTAGATGAGCTGTTGCCTGTTGATCACTGGATGTTGCAACGTGTCAAACATGCAGTTTCACAATTGGATAACGCTCTTGAAAATTATCAGTTCAATATCGTTGCAGAAACGATGTATGACCTTCTATGGAGAGATTTTTGTGACTGGTACCTCGAAGCAATCAAGCCAACTATAAAAGATTCACCTCAACAACAACGTGTTCTGCACTTCATTGTTGATGCAATTTGCAGACTACTTCATCCAATCTGTCCATTTGTGACGGAAGCAATGTGGTCGCATCTTCATGCGATTAGGAGCGGAGTCGTATGTGGCTCGGCATTGGAAAATTCAGAATTGGTTGCAACTGCACAATGGCCATCAATGGACGCAATCCAGTTGAGTGAAGAAAACGTGAGTAACTTTCAAATGTTTCAAGAGTTTGTTACTGCGATTCGAGTAGCGCGTGCTTCTCAAAATGTAAAACCAAGTAAAGAAATTGAACTTCTTGTACCCGATTCTCTTCTAGAGTTTGCGATAACGCATCAAGAAGTATTGTCGGCACTTGCAGGTGTTGAATCTGTACGTGAGGTGACACAGGATTCTACAGGGCTGGGTATCCCATTCAACGGGCAAACTATTTACATTGATCGATTGTTTGACGAAAATGAAGCAAAGGCGAATACTGAAAAATTACAAAAGAAGATTAATGACCTTGAGCAGAAAGTTGCTGGTTTTAAGGGACGGCTTGCGAATGACAGTTATGTTCAGAATGCGCCTGAGCATGTCGTCCAAGAAACAAGAGATTTACTCAAACAAGCAGAGTTGGATCTCCAAGCAGCAGTTGCGGCGGTGAACACATGAGAATGTTCACATTTTTCATTTTGTTTATGCTTCATGGCTGTATCCAATCCACATCAAACTCACCTATCGAGCCCCGTGCGACTGAAACAGATGAGATGCATTTCTATGAAATGCCATGGTCTTTTCAAGATGTAGATGGAGCTCGGTTTGTATCGCAGTTTTGGGATATTCACACAACATTGGAATATCAACACATTCTAGACTCCTTGCCAATGTTTTATGACGCCCTCCTCGAGCGATATACCACAGTGTTTGGTCCACTGCCCTATCCAGATCAGGTTATGGATGTATATCTGTTTGCAACTAAAGAGCAATGGCAAGAGAAAATGAAGAACGTACTTGGCAGAGAGGCCTACCATTGGTTCCAACTTGAATCTGGTGGAGTGACAGTCGATGGAACTGCCCTGCTCTATCATCTCGATCGTAGAGGACGAAGCAGAGTCACATTGCGTATTGCAGCCCATGAAGGATGGCATCAATATGCAGAAACTGCGTTCAAAACAAGTTTGCCGACGTGGCTCGATGAAGGCATAGGTACATGGATGGAGGGTTTTCGAATTCGTCGCGGTGAAGTTCAGTTTATGCCAGCGAGTAATTGGGATCGTTTAACAACGTTACGAGAAATTCTAAATGCAAATGTTCAATCATCCTTGCACGACCTAATGCGATCAGATCCCTTAGAGTTACTTTCAAACGGGCGAACAACCCTGTTAAGTTATTACGCACAACTTTGGGGGCTTGTTAGTTTTATCATTGAATACCAAGAGGGAAAATATTTACCAGCATTACGTACGTTGCTGCAAGAAGCCGCAACAGGCGAGCTACAAGAGCCTGCAAATGGTTGGCTTTCCTATTTTGCCTCTGACCAATCACTATTTGAACGAGAATATCACTCTTGGATTGTTCAGTACGTAAAACCAGGTAGCCAGTGGCGCTGATTGGTTTTTTATCCGATTCTCATGGTGAATGGTTGCGTACAAGGCAAGCATTGAAACTGCTAAAAAATCGTGGCTGTGAAACAATCATTCATTTAGGTGATGTCGAGACAATAGAAGTTTTAGATGAACTCGCAGGTTACCCTGTGACTTTAGTCTTTGGTAATTGCGATTACGTTTCACATTTGTTGGAGTATGCAGTAGAGTTAGGAATAGATGTAAAAGACCCTGCTGGCACGATTGAATGCGATGGTCTGACGATTGCATTCTTGCATGGTCACGATATCGTTACGTATCATGAGTTTTTGGAAAATCCAAAAATCGACATTATTGCGCATGGGCATTCACATGAAATCCGCGATGAGATTGTAAAAAACACGCGTTGCATCAATCCTGGCGCATTACATCGCGCTCCTCGTTACACTGTTGGGGTACTGCAAACGAATACAAAGGTACTTGAGTTTCTTGAATTGGATGCAAATTGATGCCTGACAAGAGTTCCAAACAATTCAATATTGAAGAGTTGATTGTACGTTGTGCTGTAAGTGATGATATTGTTGTGTTGCGAGAACTCTATGAACGGAGCAGAATTGAAGGGCAAACTCCTGAAAATGACACGGGTGCTGATCTTGATTATCTGGTGGAGGGTTATTTCGAATGTAAGGATAGTTGTTTCTGGGTGGCCGAATATCAAGCGTGGATTGTTGGCATGATTGGTGTGCAACGAATCAATGACGGTTCTGCTGAGATTCGCCGACTTCGTGTCCGTGATTCTTATCGCAGAAAAGGCATTGGTTCAAAGTTGATGGAACATGCAATTTCATTTTGTCGAAAAAAACAATTCCTAAAAGTAGTCTTAGATGTTCGAATAGAACGAGCACCAGCGATACGTATGTTTGATTCTTTCGGTTTCATGCAAGGCCGCGAACGCGACCTCAATGGTCGTAAACTTCGAGATTTCTACCTTGATTTGTATAGTGATACGCTTCAGACCCGCAGTGACTAAGATTTATGGGGATTTTTAGTAGATGTCTGTTTTGATATACCACCGAATGGCCTTATAGTGTACCTAGGAGATTATCTCTACATGCATAGAAAAGAACCAAGGAAGGGCTTTACGCTCATCGAGTTGCTTGTCGTAATGTCGATTATCGCATTGCTTCTGAGTATATTGATGCCTGCTCTTGGTCGTGCCCGTAAAGAAGCGCTTTTTATAAAAGATTCAACTCGCGTTAAGGGCATTCACTCTGGCTGGATAACTTGGTCAGCGGGTCATAAGAATCGGTATCCCACTCCGGGCTTCGTGAATCGTATCGGTACAATTCGAGGGCGTGGTGCTGAAGACAAGTTAAAGAATACTACGAATTCAGTTCATTCACTGGCAGTTATGGAGAACCTTTACAACGCTGACAGGTTAGTGAGTGATAGTGAGCCAAACGGCAATGTGTTTGTGATGGAAGAGTACGATTATGATGCTCGTAACACCGCAGAAGATATTTATTGGGATGGGGATGGTGATGAGGGTGAAGTGAGCCAAGATGAGGGATTACTTGTTGATCTTTCTCCTGCTGGTAATGGATGCAATATTTCTTATGCTTCTATTCCGCTTATCGGGGAACGCAAGCCCAAACAGTGGTGCAATTCGGGTTCATCTGATTTTGCAGTAATCGCAAACAGAGGACCGGTATTTGGAGAGATGACAGCAGATTCAATAACATATGACATCCACGGCTCTGGGCTTTCTTGGGTAGGTAATGTGTGCTGGCAAGATAATCACATCTCACGTGAAGAAACTCTTTACCCTCAAATGAGTGTCTATAGAACTTCTGAAGGCGCTGTTAACGACAATCTTTTTGGTATCGATTGTGTTTCTGGGATTTGTCACTTTTGGGGTGGTGATACTTGGCTCTTGCTGGTCAGTGAACTTACAGAATCCGGTAGCGACTTATATCCATACCAACTTT
>CAZVAE010000065.1:0-8326 GCA_964624985.1 uncultured Isosphaeraceae bacterium
AGCAATCACTGTGGAGACCAGTTTCAGATACAGACGCAATTCCAACGAATGAGATGGGACTTTCAAGGCCCTGGCAAGGGACGCCTTGGATTGCGAGACCTCGAACTGCATGGTCAGTTGAAGGAAGAAGTTGGTTTTGCAACACCGATTCTCCTTCACTTTTGGATTGGGATCATTCAATCATCAAAATTGATGATTGGCTTCCATATAACATGCTAATGCCAACGACTAGGCATGAGCCAATGTCTGATGTTCGTGTATCCGCAACAATTACACCCGATACAAATCAACTCGTTGCGAGTTTTTCATTGACGACTCTACAACATCATTTTGAGTGGTTAATTTCAAACACATCTGTGTCCCTCACAATGTCAACTCTTGAAGGTGTCATTGTCTCGAAAGTTGAACATGATATTGCAGCGATTAAAGCGGGGGTTCCAACACGGATGCAATGTTGGCATGTTGATCAAATGATGGCGCTATATATCGGAGGAGAACGTGTCGCTGAATTGTTCTACGAGTTTAATCCAGAAGAACGATTGCGGTATGCAACGGATTCAGAAGCATCTGTCTCTGTTGAAGAAATCGCTGGTGAAGGGGGTAGTGAACCTGTTCTGCAATGGCAATTTGATGGCTCGCCATTTTCAATGACTCGATTGCAAGTTGATCACGATTTGTACTATCGTAGTGGGGTCTTGCCTTCAAGAGCAACAAAAAACCCCACAACACAGGGCAATGAAGCATTGGTAGCGCTGGGTTCACCTGCCTTTGGTACGCATCCGGATAAGTTGGGTGTGCTTGGAGAAGATCAGTTTATGCTCGCTGGCGATAATAGTATGTACTCGCTCGATAGTCGTTTATGGGGTAATCCTGATGAGTTTGTCGCAGCCCAAATTGATGATTCGCCGTTTGTTGTGCATCGAGATTTGTTGATTGGGAAAGCGTGGGGAGTCTATTGGTTGCCACCCCCACTTGTACCTGAATTTAACAGATTCCGTTTTATCAGGTAATCCAGTTACGCAGTTGTAGAACCCACCTAACCCGCGCACTCCAACCCCTGCGTGAGCATAGACCTTGAGGTTGCCTGATTGCGGGTCGAGAGTAGAAGCATGGGTTCACTTCAATGGCTAACAAGGCGCATATCCTCTCCCCCAATTGCAGTTGTCTATGGCAATGAAATGATTCGATTGATGCAAACGAGGGGACACGCATCGCCTTCGATTCAAGGAGCTGTCGAAGTCTCTCTTGATGATATTGGTGGAATTGAAGAAGCGCTTCGTATGTTTAAGGGTAAGAGATGTGTGGTTTGCTTGTCGACGTCAGATATTCTTGTGCAGCATATTCGAGTAGGAATTGATGAAGATGAGACTTCAATCAGGGAACGATTGCTACAACACGATAACCGTTGGGGTAATGCAGAATTGCGAAAACTCTGTGTGAAAACAACAAATACATCAGGGGTTTCAAAGCAAGAATTGTTATGTGTAGGAGTTGATCGGTTAATTTCTCAAAACATCAATGAGAACATTGAAGGTGCAGGCGCCGAGGTTGTTGCCATTACTGTTCCCCTATATGCATCTATTCGTGCATTTGACAAACTCTATCGAAGGGACGGGGATGACAAAATGACTTCAATGCTAATTGATATGGAAGGGGCGGATTCAATGGTCATGATTGCACATGGTGCAAATTGTGTCTTTGCCCATCGAACAGAATTAGAACAACATGGGGTGAAGAGTGAATGGACACCAGAAACAGATTCTTTTCCTCAAGTCATCCCAATGCCGGGTGCTCCATCAAACGAATTTGATCGAAGAGAGGAAAATGAGCCAAGAGGTCTATGTGGTGTTTACACAACAGATTCAACCATCGATACCTCGTTTACTGGCGAACTTGAACGGTGCCTTCGTCATCACAATTCCCTTTTTCCAGATCGAGCAGTTGACCGAATAATTTTTACTGGAACAGGTGCCAACGATGCAGAACGTTGTTCAGCAATCGCAGCAAGTGTAGGGATTGAAGGATTTATTGCAGATCCGTCTGCTTGGATAGACGGTGCGGCAGAACTAGCAGCTGGACCTGCTTGGACAACTGCAGCAGGAATGTGTTTGAGGTACTCAGAGGTGGCAGCATGAAACATCCATTCGATGATTTTTTACCACCCGATTTCCATTCAGCGCGCGAAGATACACGCGTTATTCGAATTGGAATAGTACTCGTTGCAGTCGTTTCGATTGCGACCGCAGCAGCCTTCGCTACGACACTGACAGGATGGCGCGGTTTGTTGCAAAACAGAGGTAGCGTTTCTGCACGTTGGGATGACGCAACAACACGAGTGCATGCTCTTGTTAACGCTCAAAAATCGATGAGTGATGCAATCAAAACAGCAGCACGACTCGAATATTTTACAGATGGTGTACCTAGGTCATTGCTACTTTGGGAACTCACACAATTTCTTCCTGAGCGCTCCGAGTTAGATGATATTCGTTTAGAAACTCGAGAGCAAATTTCTGAAGATGGCTCAATACACCGTAAGGAGCTAATCAATATCCTCGGTGTAGCTCCAAATGATGCGAGCATATCTGCATACATTGAAAGTATAAATTCTTCGACACATTTCCAAAATGTTTCATTGGTGTATGCCCAACAAGAAGAGGGGACCACGAATCGGAATTTTTCAGTGCAATTGGAAGTGAATTCACTTTCACTCTTTGCGATGGTAGGTGACCAATGAAGATTCCGATACGCCACTTGGCTCTAGTGGGTCTTCTAGTCGCTGTTCCAGTATCAGCGTGGGCAATTGCATACCGTCCAATGAATGTAGCAGTTCGAGGAGTCGCAGACGAGATAAAAATTCGAACATCAAATTTAAACCATATTGATGAGATTAATTTTCAATACCGCGAGCTAAAGGCGCTTTCCAAATCTCTTCAACACTCGACGAACCAAACGACTGATCGAATCCCAGTGGAACACCAAGCAGACGATTGGCTTGAATCTGCATCAGACGCTGCGTTCGAATTGGGATTAGTTGTGAATTCTGTCACAACATCAGGCGAGCGAGTCGAAGGTGAGTACACTATTTTGCCCATCGACCTCACCATCAGCGGCTCTTTTGTAAGCGTGTACGGCTTCGTTCAACATTTGGAGAGGATGGCTCGAATCACTCGCATTGATAGGATGACGATACATAGAATGAGCGAGAATGAGGTCGAAGCGAGATTCATTATTCACCTTTTGTATTCTCCTAAAATGGAGACTGAATAATGCAATTCCTAAAGTGTCTTGTTCAACGATATGACGCAGCAACACTGTTTGTTGTAGCAGCAACCGCAGTTGTAGCACTTGAACTCTCTGTGATGAGAATTCTTGTACCCGCTCCAGCAAACGGTGATGATGTAATGAGCGGAACATTGATGGCTCAGATTTGCTCACCTGCAAATTTAGAAAAATCGTCCGAATCTCTTGATGTGTGGGAAAGGGATACTGAGCGATATATCGAACGATTTACATTGAACCCTGAGAAGTGGCAGAAAGAACTCCTATCAATGCACGCATTTAACGTGGTTGAGATAAAAAACGAAGTAATCCTCTCCAGCACCGATAGTAGAAAAGAACATTTGCTCGCAGCAGATTATGCTGCAGAGAATCTTGAACTCCAATCGGTTATGACGGGGCGTACAACGCTGGCGAATATAAATGGAAACATCTATAGAGAAGGTGAGACCATCTCGATGCGCGGTGGAGAAATTTTGATGCGTATTGTTGAGTTAGGATCAACGTACGCGGTACTCGAACACGCAGAGCACGATGTTGACGGTGATACACGTAGAACAATACACATTGCAGACAACATGCGACTTGCGAATGGAAATAGACAATAATGAAATCTTTAGGTACAGCAACGAAGAGTCAATCATATTCAGAGAAGCTAATCAACTTGTTGAAAGATAGGCAACTTCTGTGTGATGAAGAATTGCAACTTGTACAACGACTGCAACGCCAATCAAGGGGGCGATCCCTGACAAACATTCTCGTCGATTCAGGAATCGACGAAGAAGCAGTCCAACAAGCAGTGGCAGATGTTTCTGGACTACGTTTCGTGAAAGTGAATCATGCAGATGTTTCCGAAGAACTTGTTCTACGATTAAGTTTGAATTGGTGCAAGGAACACGGTATGTTGCCACTTCGAATAGACGGAAAATTGTTTATTGCATCTTCGACTGTTGACGAACTGTTCCTAACGGATGATATTTGTAGCGAGATTGCTGAACCCGTTGGCCAAGTACTTGCAACGCATCGGGCTATTCAAGAAATTCTCCAGCAACTTGGTGAAGATTCTCAAGAAAAACTTCCGAATGATGCCTTCCTTGATGATGCAGAATTCGCAGAACCAGATGTACATACAACAACAGTTGATTTGCAAGAAGATGCAAATGATGCAGAATCATCACCCGTTGTTCGTATTGTTGGAGAAATGATTACAACCGCAGTCCGCGAAGATGCATCAGACGTACACCTTGAGCCAGGGGACGAATGTTCTCATATGAGATACCGAATTGATGGTGTCCTACATGATTTGAATCAAATACCAAACACATTGCATAACGCTGTTGTAAGCCGATTAAAAATTTTGGCGAATCTCGATATCGCTGAACGAAGGATTCCACAAGATGGAAGAATCCAAGCGACTGTACTTGGAAGGCAGATTGATCTGCGAATGTCAACAGTACCTACGCCGAAGGGTGAGAAGGTTGTATTACGTCTTCTTGATGATCGAAACATCAGAATTGGTTTGGATGAGCTAGGATTTCAAGAGGGTGCACTTGAAAGGTGGAAAAGTGAAATCGAATCCCCCCACGGAATTATTCTGGTGACCGGCCCTACAGGTTGTGGCAAGACGACAACTCTCTATTCATCATTACAAGAAATGGACAGGAAACGCCTAAACATTTCTACTGTTGAGGATCCAGTTGAGTATGAATTGTCTGGAGTTACTCAAATACAAGTGCATGAAAAAATAGACATGACTTTTTCACGCGCTCTTCGAGCGCTACTTCGTCAAGATCCTGACGTTGTGTTACTTGGTGAGATACGAGATATGGAGACAGCGAGTGTTGCAATACAAGCAGCAATGACTGGACACCTTGTCCTTTCAACATTGCACACAAACGATGCACCAAGTTCATTAACTCGTTTGATTAATATTGGCATAGAGCCCTTCCTCGTCGCTTCTGCGGTGAATGCCGTTCTTGCCCAACGGCTAGCTCGGCGAGTTTGTCCAAAATGCGTTCAAATGAAAAAACCAAATAAGAAAGAAGCAAGGCTTCTCGAAGGATTCGAATGTAAGTCCATGCCACTCGCTGTGGGGTGTTCTTCTTGTCGAAACAGCGGTTATTCAGGAAGAGTCGGAATGTATGAACTTCTTAGTATGGATGATGAATTGCGAGATGCTATTGCAGGGAATCCTACAATCACATCATTCCGTAACCTTGCAGTTAAAAGAGGGATGAAGAATCTTCGCCATGATGGTTTCGCAAAGGTTGCAGAGGGTCTTACAACAGTAGACGAAATTCTTCGTTTAACACCGTGATTAAAACCAGGGTGTAATAACGAGCACACAAAAACAAACTGTAGCGATTCCAGTTTTGCCAAGAATCCCCATCACTCTGCCAATAGCGGCGCCAATAGCAGACTTTGCGAGTTCGCCTTTTGAAGCCACTTCGCTGTGTGTAAGTTCGCCAAGGAGAGCACCAATAAATGCTCCAACGATTGCCCCAACAAGTGTTCCAACTAAAGGGATAGGAATGACAAACGTTCCAACGAATGCGCCAATCATGCTTCCGAGTATGGCACCGACCATCCCACGCCTAGTTCCACCGCCAACTTTTGAACCAATCCCAGCGGCAAGAGTCTCCAGAATCTCCCCACATACAGCAAGTCCAAGAACAACCCCAATGGTCACCCAACTCCAAATGGGATCAGCACTCCACAACGGATTGAGTAATGTCAGAGCGAGTGCGCCACCAACCATGAGCCAAGTGCCGGGCAAACCAACAAGCGTAATGAAGACACACGCGCTTGCGTATAACGAAAAAAACACCAATATTGTGATTGAAATCCAGTCCATACGTTCCTTACTCTTTTGTTAGGTTTTTATCTCTTTTCATCGCAATTTCCCCATAGGGTTTGAATCGCATCTTGCACAACCCGACCAAGATTAGTAAAAGCGAGATTCATATCCCACTGTTGCGACTCTCGATGTCCAGTTGTGTTTGAAATAGTGCGAATCTCTATTGCGGGAGCACCCAAACGTTTTGCAGCATGTACGACAGCAGCCCCCTCCATTGATTCGCAAATTGCACACGTACGAGATATCACAAGCTCTGATTGTTCATCGCTTCCACTACACGTTGCAACGGTTGCGATTGTCCCAACTCTACCCAGTGGTGAAAGTTTTTCAAGCATCCAAGAATCGACAGGCACACAATTACCACTAAAGTTTCCGAGTGAAAATCCCATCGCTTCCATATCGTTGAAACCAGTTGGTGTCATTAAGCCCTCTTCAGCATATACACATCCATTTGCAATGACTGCATCTCCAATCGAAAGCCCGCTTTGGGGTAATGCACCAGCGATGCCAGCGCTAATGACCCAACTAAATGGTCCGTCTGACAAAATAGCAGCAGTCGTTGCAGCAGCAGCATTTGTTCGCCCAATTCCGCCAGCAACAACGAACGTACCCTTGGGTCTGCCAATAGCGTCGGCTTCGGCTTGCACTGCAGTAACAATAAGGATTCGCCGAGACATTACATTTGTATATGCTGAAGCAACTCTTCCTTAGGGAGTTCTACTTGCTCGCCAGAATCCATATTTTTTACGATAACATTCCCATCTGCAAGTTCTTGTCCGAGAATGACAGCAAATGAGGCATTGCATTTTGCCGCTTCCGTGAGCAATTTGCCAACATTACGCGTTGTTTTGTACGTTCGTCTTGCATGGACACCTTCTCTTCGAAGTTCTGCAACGGTTGAAGAAAGTATTGCGTCGCCTTCATCACACACACTGACGATGAAGACCTCAGGATGTGGAAGGAAGTTATCCCCACTGGCAAGAAGTCCTTTTTCTTGTAGTACTAACCCTAGGACAACATCACCCATACCAAAACCAACTGCTGATATTGAGGGGCCGCCAAACATTTCAACAAGATTGTCATACCGGCCTCCGCCAGCGATTGCTCTTTCCGCACCACTTCGTTCGTGTATCTCAAAGACGATGCCAGTGTAATAGGCAAGCCCTCGAACGATATTGAAGTCAAATACACACCAATCACGGATGCCCCAACTTTCTAATTCATGTTGGAGGGATAACAACTCTTCATGGTCGATGGCAATTTCCTTATCGAATTTTGCAAAGACTGCGGGATCAATGCCATGTTCCTTCAACTTCTCAGCAAAAACATCAGGGGCCATTTTTTCTCGCTTGTCGAGCAGAGTAAGAGCTATTTTCAATTGATTTTCTGAGACTCCTCCATCGCGTAACATTTTTACAATAACCTCTCGGTGGCTAATTCGAACAACAACATCATTCGACGTGAGCCCAAGATTGATGAGACCTTGAATTGCGGTTGCAATGACTTCCGCATCAGCGGATGGTGAATCAATCCCCAATAAATCAACATTCCAGCAGTTGAACTCACGCAATCGACCACGTTGCGGTCGCTCGCCCCTGAAGTGGCTGGGAATTGCAAACCACTTTGTAGGCAAAGACAGGGAACGACCTTTTGCTGCTGCCATTCTTGCTAATGTAGGTGTGAATTCAGGTCGAAGTGCATACTCAACATCACCACCAGCGCGAGTGAAACTAAAGAGTTCACTGACGATTTCTTCACCGCTCTTCACAGTGTACAAATCAAGGTGTTCAAACGTTGGTCCATCGATCTCTTCAAAACCCGCATTGATTGATGCTTGAGTCCAAGCAGATTCAATATGGCGTAACACAGCCATTTCGGGTGGGAAAAAATCTCGAGTTCCTTTTGGCGCTTGGTATCCCACTGTTTACCACTCGGGTCCGCCGCTATAGCGCCCATATACATCAGCCATTGCTTGAACCATTTCTCCAAGCGTGCACCGAGCGAGAGATGCATCAACTAAGCTTTGCATGACATTCTCATCATTCCTCGCAGCGTTTCGAACTCCATCAAGCGCGATCATCGCCCCTTCCTCATCTCTAGTTTTAAGAAATTCATCGAGGCGTTCACATTGAATCGTTTCTACAGAGTGTGGTATTTGAAGAAGATCAACTTGTGCTTCATCATTTCAATCCT
>CAZVAE010000066.1:0-8317 GCA_964624985.1 uncultured Isosphaeraceae bacterium
AGTGATTACCGACGATCGCCGTATCCAATTGGCGTTACCGTCAATAAAAAATGTTCTCGATCGAGGAGGAACTTTGACACTTTTGAGTCATCTCGGCAGGCCGTCTGGTCGGGGATATGAAGAGGCATACACGCTTCAACCGGTTGCAACACGATTAGAGGAGTTACTAGGTGAACGCGTCGTTCTTTCTGATGAAGAACGAGAAGCTCGAGTTATTCTTCGAGAAAACCTGCGGTTTCATCCTGAAGAAAAAAAGAATGATGATGAGTTTGCAAAAAAACTAGCAAGTGAAGCAGATATCTACTGTAACAATGCGTTCGGAACCGCGCATCGTGAACATGCTTCTATGATTGCAGTTCCAAATGCGATGCTCGATAAGCCAAAAGTTGCGGGTATGCTTCTCGCAAAAGAATTGCAGTATCTCGATCAAGCAATTGATCAAGCTAATCGACCATTTATCGCAGTGTTAGGTGGAGCGAAAGTTTCAGATAAAATGGGTGCAATCGAACATCTACTTGGAAAAGTAGACACGATTCTCATCGGTGGAGCAATGGCATACACATTTCTCGCTGCGCAAGGAGTAGAAGTAGGTGATAGCTTGGTTGAGGACGATCGAACAGAAGATGCGATGAGCATGATGCGTATAGCGAATTCCAGTACGACGGATGTTTTGTTGCCCAAGGATCACATCTGTACCCAAGATGTACAAGTCGATTCCATGACGAAGGTGGTGACGGGCTCTATTCCAAAAGGATGGATGGGGGTTGACATTGGTCCGGAGACGATCGAGTCCTATTCAAAATGCATACAAGGTGGAAGAACTATTGTATGGAATGGCCCGATGGGTATTTTTGAGAAGAAACCGTTTGAGAATGGAACTCGTGCAATCGCACTTGCGATGGCCACTGCGACAGAAGGTGGAGCAATCACAATTGTCGGTGGCGGGGACTCAGCAGCTGCAGTTTCCGATTTTGGTCTCGATACAGAAATGACCCATATATCGACAGGAGGGGGGGCAAGTTTACAAATGCTTGAAGGAATTGCATTTTCTAGTGTTACTTTGCTTGATGATGCCGTATGATTGACATTGATTGAAATCGTTCAATAGGAGATTACACATGATTAAACGCCGATTTTTATCCCTTGGATTGTTACTTGCTGTTGTCTGTTCTACATCATCAGCTTTTGCTCAGCGAAGTCGCTCATTGAAAGTCGGGTCACCAGCGCCAGGACTCAACGTTGAATGGGTGAAGGGCGAGTTTAACCCATCAGATGCTGAAGTGTATGTTGTAGAGTTTTGGGCAACATGGTGTGCGCCCTGTCGTAAGTCAATACCTCACCTTACAAAGTTACAAGAGGAATTCCAAGAAGACGGTCTGACCATAGTAGGAATTTCTGTAGACCAAGACACCGAACTCGTTGAACCCTTCGTAAAACGCCAAGGTATGAAAATGGGATACACGGTAGGGATTGATAATCGAAATCGCACAAAGCGGGCTTGGATGGAAGCCGCTGGTCTAAAAGGAATTCCTTCAGTTTTTATTGTCGATCGGGAAGGCATCATTCAGTACATTGGAAACCCATTATCAGATTCTTTCGATGAGGTGTTGGTTAAAGTTCTTGCAGGCAGATACAACTTGAAAAAACAAATTGAAGCAGCGCCTTCAATCGAAGCAGCTGAATCGTACCGAATTGGAAACAGTTGGGCTGAAGCTGCAAAAGCGTACGACAACGCAATCAAGATTGATAATATTGTGTTTGCTGAACTCTATCTTGAGCAATTTAAAATGTTGCTTATCGATAAAGAAGATCCAGATGGAGCATACGCATTTATCAATAAAGTCATCATTGACCGTGGCTCAGACGACCCCGAACTGTTGACTTGGATTGCGAAATATATTGCTGAAGATGAAGAGATATCCGAGAGTAATAGACGGATGGATGTCGCAATGAATGCAGCTAAAACTGCACACACCTTTGCACGACGCAAAACCGACCCAATCTATCTTTCAACGATTGCATTTGTACATTTTAATTCTGGTGATATTGACAAAGCAATTGAGTGGCAACGAAAAGCATACTTCGCTGCAAGAGAAAAAAACAAAGCAACGTATAAATTCGATTTAGATCGTTACCAAAACGAGAAACAACGTATCGTTGCTAGCGGATAAGAACGGATGCAAACACAAAAAGCAATGTCGCTTATAACTGCACCTCCTACATTACCTCTTGTTGCTCCGTCAATTCTGTCCGCTGACTTTGCACGCCTAGGTGAAATGTGTCAAAGAGTCATGGATTGTGGGGCGGATTTTTTGCACCTCGATGTCATGGATGGTCATTTTGTTCCAAACCTTACGATGGGGCCAGCATTATGCAATTCATTACACACGATGCTTCCAGATGTTTATCTAGATGTTCATTTAATGGTTGAAAGGCCAATGGAATACATAGAGTCATTCTCTAAAGCAGGGGCAAGTCTCTTTACGGGGCATATCGAATCAAATGATGATCCTTTTGAACTTGCAAACGCCATACATGATGAGGGAATGGATGCAGGGCTTGCGATAAACCCTCCGACGGATGTGGATGAGATTCTGCCCTATCTTGACGCCTTTGATTTAATATTAGTGATGAGTGTGAATCCTGGCTTTTCTGGGCAAGCATTTATTCCTGAAGTGTTACCCAAGGTTGTTACGATTGCTTCGAATCTAAGAGAGGATCAGCGGCTCCAAATGGATGGTGGGGTTAGTTTAGACACATGTGAAGCATGTAAAGATGCTGGATGTGATGTTCTTGTAGCGGCATCTGCTATTTTTGGCAGCGATGATTATACAAAGGCAATTGAGGGACTTCGAGGTCATTAACCGATACCCATTACGGAATTGATGATTATTTATGGCATACAAAGAACAAACTCAACAATGGGCAGATGAAGCAACATCACCAGCAAAAAGAAGGTCGATACCTGAAGGCCTTTGGATGCGATGCGATACTTGTAGCGCGATTTTGTTTCGTCGTAGCGTTGAAAATAATCTTTGGGTTTGCCCTGAATGTCAGAGACATTTCAGAGTCAACGCTCCCCAAAGAATCGAACAACTCGTTGATCCTGGAACATATGAACCATTTGATGCGGGGCTTGCTCCCGAAGATCCACTGCAGTTTGAAGATTTAAAAACATACAAAGAACGAATTCAAGCTGCACAGAAGAAAACAGATTCGAAAGATGCAATGCATACAGGGTATGCATTTATCAAAGGAAGAAAAGTCGTCTTAGGCGTTATGGACTTCACTTTTTTAGGCGGTTCAATGGGCAGTGTTGTTGGGGAAAAAATTCGCAGAGCAATTGAACGCGCCGCAGATCAAGATCTTCCACTAATCATCGTTGCAGCATCTGGTGGTGCAAGAATGATGGAGTCGGGTTTATCCCTCATGCAGATGGCAAAAACTTCAGCAGCACTTGCCCGCTTCGATGACATGGGTGGTTTTTTTATCTCTGTACTGACCGATCCAACAACAGGTGGAGTTACAGCGAGTTTTGCTATGTTAGGTGATGTGATTCTCGCAGAACCGAAAGCACTAATTGGATTCGCAGGTCCAAGAGTTATAGAGCAAACAATCAAACAAGAGTTGCCCGATGGATTTCAACGTTCTGAGTTTCTTCTCGAATGTGGATTTGTTGATTGTGTTGTTCCTCGTGATGAATTGAGAAGCGAAATTTCTAGCCTCATCGATTACGCAGGGAAGTAATGAAATTCTGGCTTTTGGTCTTGACAGCGTTTGCTGCTGCAATATGCACGCTGCTATCTAGTGCTCCTGTCGGTTTTGGGCTAGCGACGTTCGTCGCAGTTTATCTATACATTCAGATTGCCATTCAAGTAAATTCATCGCGTCTGGCATTTTTAGTTGTCTTTCTTACGCAAGTGCCACTTTGGCTTTGGCTCCATTATTGGATGCAAGATTTAGCGTTCTACGGATGGATTGCCATGGGATTCTACATGTCAATATGGGCACCATTGTTTGTCGTTCTTCTTCGAACAACTCAACGAAGTAATCTGCCTCTAATCATTGTTGCGCCAACGCTTTGGGTTGCCCTTGAATGTATTCGAGGCATCATTCTTTTCGATGGGTACCCTTGGTTTCTTGCAGGTCTTGGCTTACTCGGAGTTCCTATAGCGTCGATTGCTTCAATAGGAAGTATTTGGCTCGCAAGTTACTTTGTCGTCACAGTTTCTGCACTGTTTGCTTCCATTAGAAATGTTCGTTGGTGGACCATTGCAAGTGTTGCTGCTGTAAGTATCTTTTTCTTTGGATATGGAAAACAACAAAAAAACACAGGTCCTCGAATCGATGTTGCGGTTATTCAGACAAACGTTTCTACAAACAACAAAGTCGCAAGGTCTTGGGACGAGTTAATCAGAGACGTCTCTGATGCAGTTGATTTGACAATTGAAGCGTCTCTTCATGCAAAGATTAAACCCTCATTATTAATCTGGCCTGAAACCATGCTGCCCGGCCGAGGATTTGAGATAGACCGATTAGATTTCGCGCCATGGGATGAACGGTTTACATCATATTGGTATTGGTCTGAACAACTTCGTTTAGTAGTTCAAAGATTAGATACACCGATGCTCGTTGGGACGAATACGTGGTTAGAAGTTGAAGTTATTGAAGATGGAGAGTATCTAAGAGCAATCCCTACAGGTCAGTTTAACTCGGCAGTATTGGTGCATCCAAACGGTGATACATCAAGATATGACAAAACTTTTTTGACACCTTTTGGCGAACGGCTTCCATACATTGACATATTTTCCAGTGTAAAAGAGTGGGTAAGAGAAAGAGTCGGCACAGAGATGTTGTTTGACTTGGATGTGGGGGGATCTCCAACTCGGTTCTCGTTGCCATGTTCTTCGGCATGCCAAAAAGAAACCGAAATCTCATTTGCGACACCAATTTGTTATGAAGGAACTGTGCCGAGCGTTGCACGAGACTTGATTTGGGTTGATGGTAAAAGAGTTGCAGATGTACTCATTAACTTGAGCAATGATGGCTGGTTCGGTACAGATACAGGCGCGAGATTGCAGTACGTACGAGAAGCAAGAATGCGATGCATTGAGAACATGACGCCTATGCTCAAAGCAGCAAACACGGGAAAAAGTTGTCTGATTAACCAGTATGGTCATGTCATACCAAACGATTTAAAAATGCATACGAGTGGCATACTCCCTGCGAAGGTGTTTGCAGGAATGGGAAAACCGTTGAGCAGATTTATTGGGGATTCAGTGGCATGGATATGTTTGATTGGGGGTATCCTGCTCATACTTCGTTCATATGTTGGAAACAGTCACACGGTCAAAGGTCAGGAAGATGAAAATAGTAACTAGTCTATTGGTGTTCACGTGTATCACTGCTTGTGGGCCAGATCCAATTCAACGTGCAAGCGAAGAACCATGGAGTTCAAAGAATCAATCAGTGAAATCGATTGAACAAGCATCAAATGCACCTGTTGTACCGATGTTGGTTGATGGAGAGACTGTTGTTGATAGTGCACTCTCAATTTTAGAACAGGCAACGCACTCTTCCAATCCAAGATTGCGTGCAAATGCAATCGAAGCTCTGCGCTACGCACCAAAACCGATATTGGAAGAGGCCGTTCGGGTTGGATTGGGAGACGACAATCGTGGTGTGCGTTTTGTGGCAACGATGATGGTTGGGGAAGAAGAGTTATGTACGATTTCACTATTACTTGAACCACTTCTTATAGATGAATCTCAATCTGTGCAAGCCGCTGCGATGTTCTCAATGTATAAATGTGGTGGAACAGTAGATTTAAATCCCATTGCAGTAATGCTACATAGCAGTAACCCAGAACTCCGCGGAAATGCTGCCATGATTTTAGGTCAAATTGGAAATACCTCAGCAAGACAAATGATTCGAGATGCACTAAAAGCAACACCAACTTCAATCACACCAATACGCAGGCGACTCATTAACTTGCAATTAGCAGAAGCACTTATTCTTCTCGGCGAACGTGAGGAACTCGAAGTCATTCGAGCGGCAATTTTCAGTTCTTCTCAAGAAGCAGAAGTCACAGCACTCGCATGCCAAATCGCAGGTCGATTGCATGATGTTGAAGTGACATCGACGCTTGAGAGTATCACCCTAACACCAGATCGGTATCCTGATGAAATCCGGCTCGTTGCTGCGACTGCTCTTGCTGAAATAAACCCGAATCGGATGCCCATGGAACCAGTTCTACGGTTCTCATCGAGCGATTCTCCAAGTCTTCGTTCGCAATGTGCAACGGCCCTTGGGGTTCAAGGGAATCAACTTAGTCTTGGTCCACTCACATTGATGATGGATGATTCCGACCCAATCGTGCAGATTTCTGCTGCGGGAGCCGTTCTACGCATCAATAACGACGATTCTATGGCGATTGTGGATTGACATTTCTGCTCTATGCAGGTACAAATGCATCAGATATTCAGAAGGTGAAGAGGTAAGATCTTGCTTATTGTTTGCAGGTCTTCATGTCTCCTCTCGTGCCCCTGATTTAAAGAGGTTCACTCGTGCATATTTTGACAAAAATTTTCATCGTTCTCGTAACACTTCTCGCAGTTGCGATGGTACCACTCGTTGCAACATATACAACTAATGAAAATAGTTATCGAGCTAAGTTTAGGGCTGCTGACGACCAACAACGCCTCGCGATGATTCGCGCTGGTGATGCAGAGTCTGCGTTACTTGCGCAGCGAGTTCAGATGCAAAACGAGATTGATTCTCGAGATGCGACAATTGGCTCACTTCGAAGTGACCAGGCAGCAACACGTGCAAGTATTGAATCATTACGTGCCCAAGTTGGACGACTAGAATCTCAACTTTCACAAAGCAACGCGAACCTTCAAGCACTCTCAAGTGCAAGCGAAGTGAATAGTGCGTTGAAAGAGCGATTTGTTTCAGAAAATTACACACTGCGAGAAAACATCATTGACGCTGAGCGAATGATTATGGAAATGGAAGATCTTCTTGAAGATACTCGATTAGAAGCGCAGGGTGCATTGAGAGCTGAACGAAAGGCTCAAGAAGAGCGATACGATTTAGAAGAACAGTTAGATGCAGTTCGTGGTCAACTCACTGCTTATATTTCAAAATTTGGTGAATTGGAAACAGTTGTCGCAGTTGATACTGGTATGGCACCAGATCGCTCCCTCGCATCAACTGTATTGACTGTTTCTAGAGCAAACGATGATGTGCTTGTCGAAATTAATGCAGGATCGCGGGATGGTGTCCAACAGGGTTGGGTCATGACTGTCGGTCAAGATGGCACGTTCCTCGGGCGATTACAAGTTGAGCAAGTGGATATTAATCGATCCATAGGACGTGTCACACTTGAAGATCCATCGAGAGGGCTCGTTGTACCAGGTTCGTCAGTCTATGCAGTGAAGGGGCGTAACTGAGCAATGACACAATTTGACGCATCAACTGCAACTCGAAAATCAGTTCCGGACGTCTTTACGGTTCTACTAGTCGTTGCGACGCTCCTGCTTGCTGGAGGGGTCGCTTGGATGGTTTTGGTGAATTCTGAACACTCAAAACTCACCGATCGAGACGAGGGCGGACCTCTCGTTCTTATTGATAATCAATAATCCACCCTCACACAACGCATTTTCCCGTATCATCCCAAGAAGTACTGCTTTCGAATTGTTCAAGGCAGGGGTACCTGTGATGAGGAGTGAATGCGAGTGTTTGATAAGTTACTAAGTTGGTTTAGTGTCGATATGGGGATTGATCTTGGGACGTGCAATACGCTCGTTTGTGTCCGAGGTGAGGGAATCGTCTTAAACGAACCATCAGTTGTTGCAGTAAAAAGAGGGACCAACAGAGTTCTGAATAACGGTAATGCTGTTGGTTTTAGTGCTAAAGAAATGCTTGGCAAAACTCCAGGCTCGATTACAGCGATACGCCCACTGAAAGATGGCGTCATCAGTGATTTTGAAATCACAGAAGCAATGTTGAGTTACTTCATCAGGAAAGTCAGTGGTCGAGGAAGGATCATTGGACCCCGTGTTGTCATCGCAGTGCCATCTGGTATTACGGCTGTCGAAAAACGTGCTGTACTCGATTCAGCGGAACGAGCTGGTGCAAGACGTGTATATTTAGTTGAAGAACCAATGGCTGCTGGAATAGGTGCCGGTTTACCAATCGTTGAACCGACCGCCTCAATGATCGTTGATATTGGGGGGGGAACGACTGAAGTGGCGATTATGTCACTTGGCGATATTGCAACGTGTGAATCGATTCGTGTTGCTGGTGATGATTT
>CAZVAE010000067.1:0-8261 GCA_964624985.1 uncultured Isosphaeraceae bacterium
TGACAAATTTGGACCACAACGCGGGTCCTTGGGATTCCCCATTTATCGGCAGTTGACTCAAAATCACCACAGAATCTCATCAAATTCACACGTTACAGTCCACCCAAAAAGCCCTTAAGTCTTTTGTTGTCAAATACTTAAGAAAACTTAACTTTTTCCGATTTTTTGCCCTAAAACGCTCGATTTAATGGCATTCAGAACCTCAGATTCGACATGATCCTCACCCTTAGAGGCATCAATAACACAGTATCGATCAGGCCACATATTCGCTTGCTCAAGGAATCCATCTCGAACTTTCGCATGGAACGCCCTCCCCTTCAGTTCCATCCGATCAAGTAGTGGATTTAACCGCCCTGCCGCTGTCTCGTTGTCAACATCCAGAATGATTGTCAGCGAAGGCCAGCAACCGGCAACAGCAACTTCTGCGACTTGCTGAATCCACTCAACGGGAATACCCCCAGCAGTACCCTGATATGCAAGTGTCGCGCTTACAAATCGATCAGCAACGACCAGTTCACCTCTTTGCATCGCTGGCTTAATCTCCTGCTCGACGAGTTGCGCCCTGCTTGCCATATAAAGGAGCATTTCACATGGGAGGGTCATTTCTTCGTTTTTAGGGTCTAAAAGTATGCTTCGAACTTGTTCGCCAATTGAACTTCCGCCCGGCTCACGAACTTCTTTGACAACAACACCTTCCCCGCGGCAATGATGCACAAAACGGCTTAACTGTGTTGATTTACCTGAACCATCAGGTCCATCAAAGACAATAAATTGGCCTGCCAGATATTGAGCAAGATCTTTCATCAGGTAATCCAAATTCCAATATGTGCGCCCAACCACAATAACGCCGCACCTACCGTTGACCATGAAACGAACAGCACAGTTTCTCGAATTGTCATCGAAAATAGAGCAAGAACACCTATACAGCAAACGATATATTGAGCAGCAAGAATTAAAAGTATTCGCATCAAACCATGTGGAATCTGAGCAACTCGAACTGCCTCAACCAGAGCTATTATTGCTAGACATCGCAATGCTGCTAGCAAAACCCCACCAATAGGTCTCTGAATTTTCCAACAATACACTCGAAGGGCAGCAAGAAACAAAAGAGAGAAGAGAATCAGGCGAGCAAATTCACGTCCAGATTCCTTGAAACCTTCTGACCAAGTAACTGCGCCAACATCACCATAAAGACCCGTTGCGCCAGAGAAAATTCCTGACAATAAAACTCCTACCCCAATCGTGGCAAGCACGACCGGGAGCCATGGTCCACCTCGAGTTTCAGGTGAAACTTGTTCGGCTAATGTTTTTTGTTCTTGTTCAATTGATTCTGACATTTCATGTCCTCTATCAGTAGAGTACCGCAATGGCACAACAATTTATATACGCATTTGTTTCTATTTTACTATTCAGCCCAACTCTCTTCGCAGACATTATTGTTCTCTCTAGTGGAGAACGGATTGAGGTGATCATCGTTGAGGAGGAAGATTCCTTTCTAAAAGTACATCATGAAATCTTAGGTGATTTCACTGTGCAAAAAAGCAATATCAGCAGAGTTGAGAGAAGCTCCAAAACTACAGCGGGCCAACCTTCGCCGCCGGAAGAAGAGAACGAGCAATCTCGTTGGAACCAAGACGTACGCCTTGGTGTGGGATATCAAAGAAGTCAGAAAGAATCCGCAGACGTTTCTCTCTCTTACCATGCTGATCGAGAACAAAATGAACACAGAGTCTCGTTCGATATTGATTATCGCATGGCAGAAAGTGAAAATGAAAAGACATTAAATCGGTTTACCGGAATCTGGGGAAACACGTGGGCACAGTCTGATAGTCCATGGGATATTTTCACGAACTTGCAATTCGATTGGGCTGAATTCCAATCATGGGATCAGCGGCTATTGGGGGACGTCGGTGTAAAATATGATCTGTTGGCAACGGAAGATGAGGAGGGCGACTTCACCTTAAGTATGCGGGTTGGATCTGGTTTTAGACAGGAGTTTAACTCGAACGACGACGAACTTATCCCCGAAGGTCTACTTGGTTTGAATATCGAGTGGAATATTGAATTGATGCATTCCTTAACTCCAGAATCAACGTGGTACCCAGATTACAATGATTCGTCAAACTATCGAGTTGTCACAAATGCACAGTGGAATGTTCAACTCGACTCATCTAAAAAGCTTCTTTTTTCAATTGGTGCGTATCATGAATATGATTCGGTTGTCGATGCAGGAATAAAAAAATCAGATTTGCAACTTACCGCTGGAATAAAATATATTTTTTAACGACCACTCCGTAAGTGTTGAATGACTCTCCAGATACCTAGCGTGCCTGCAAACAAATAACCAAGCAAGCCCAATAAAGACCGAACATCCATAGAGTCCGTCCTGTTTGCAAGTACCATTATCGAAGAGCCGACAATCAATGCGGCGATGATGAGTGCCCAACTAATGTTTCGAGATGAGCGATCCATCGCATCAGTCATGTGATCAAGGGCATCAACATCTACATTTACCCGAAGTCGGTTTTTACGGATTCTGTCGAGTAGTCTTGTGGCATCATCGGGCAGTCGTTCTGCGAGCTGTGCCCACATTAATGCGGATGCCTGCGTTCGTGATTTAATCACACCGAAACTCAACTGTGATTTCACGAGTTTTTCTATTGTTGGTTTTGCATAATCAACCAAATTAAAATTTGGAGACAATTGTGAACCGACACCCTCAATCGTGATAAGCGCTTTAATCATCAAAATCAAATCACCTGGACATTTGACTTTGTGTTTTCGAAGCCCATCCATAAATGCAGTCAACATGCTTCCCATATCAACATCGCCTAGAGGTCCGGAGGTAAACCGTTCAACAAAGTCGCTTAAGTCTTTTCGCAACTCACGTTCATCAATTTCATCCGCCGAAACATCTCCTAATTTTAAAAATGCGTTTGTTACATAATCGATGTTTTGAATTGAAACGCCATAGAGCAACATGGCTAAATCTTTTCGCATCGACTCTTCGACACGTCCCGTCATACCACAATCAATAAAACAGAGTTTTTCACCTTCTAGTACAAATATATTTCCTGGGTGGGGATCCGCATGAAAGAACCCAATTTCAAGTGTTTGTTTCACAACAGCATGTGCGCCATTGGCGACAATTTTGTCTTTCTGCTCTTGGGTGAAATCAGCTTCTTTCCATTTAGTTAACTCAACACCATGAATCTCTTCTATAGCGAGAACTCTATTTGTTGATAGTTCTGTAAACACGTCTGGAAAGGTTGCGGCATCGTCTGCTGTTAACGCTTTTAACATTTTCGTGCTATCTGCTTCGTGTCGAAGATCAAGTTCGTGCTCTATTGCTTCTGAAAATGTATCGATGACCTCTAATGGATCGAACCCAAGACTTGCACCGTGTTTGTGCAGTATTTCTGCAATTGCTTCAAGCACTTGTACATCTGATTTCACCGTTTTCTCAATGTTTGGGCGTAGGATTTTCAGAACAACGTGCTGCCCGTCTTTTGTAACAGCTCTGTGGACCTGGGCCATTGAGCCCTTTCCAATAGGTGCTTCTTCCACCGATGTAAACACGGCGCTAATTCCACCCCTATATTCATTATCGAGTTCCTTTGAAATCTCTTCCCAAGGAACTGCTGGACAACTATCTTGCAAATTCGCAAGTTCTTCCGACCATTCTGGGGGAATAAGATCCGGTCGCATGCTTAACACTTGACCTAGTTTCATAAATGTTGGTCCCAGGGCTTCAAGTGCGAGACGGAATCGAACTGGTGCTGGAGTGCTTTCAGTTTCTTTTATTCGGTGAAATTTACCGAGAAACTCACCTAGTTTCGTACCCCGAATAACTTCTCCAAAGCCAAATTTTGCGGCTACAGAGACGATTTCTTTCATTCTCGGGAGGTTACGAATAATCTTGGTCGTTGGCATAGTGTAGAAATAGTACCCGAAAGTAAAAAAAAATTTGAAATTCGTTGACCATTTTCAACTTTGGCGCATAGTAGAGGGGATGAAACAGAGTTCACGAAAAGAACGGTTTGAAACTGCATTGTCTAGAAAAGGGCAAAATGTGGCGATTCGGACATCAAAATCAACGTTACAACTACTTGTTACAGCGTGTCGTTGTTGTCTGCATGGCAACTGGAAAGCCGCAACTACGAACTTTACAGTTGCAATGAACACGATTCGCGCAAGAATCGCAAATCCCAAAGCGGGAGCAAATCGGAAAACCTGAGCATCAAAGAAACTCAAATCAACACCGACAAGCCCCGCAACAAAAGCGGGGCTTTTTATAAGGACCTTTAGAACTGAGAATATACATGACAACCCCTACTCACAACTCAAACAATTGGATGAACGAAGAGCCCTCGTTGGCATCACTTGTACGCCCTTTGCGTGCTGAACTCTCTGAAACGCCAGAGGGTTGGTGCGTCGAGATTTCCTCACTCACACCCTGCGATGCCATGATGGCACTCACTCGTGATGACCTGTTGGAAACCTCAACCATCCTCTCGGGAGGCGGTGAGGCACAATGGGTTGCGTGCGTACATGGTCCAGTTGAACTAGGTGATGCAAAAGCAATCGTGCATGACGTAGAGCATTCGCTATCGCCGCTCAGCGCGGATTTTCGTATGCAATCGATTGTTGCAACGAAAGATGATGAAAGCGTTGTAGCACACGTTCGAGAATATGATGGTGCCTTAGCACTCGTTGCAACAGCAATCGCTCAATATGCAAGCAAAGTATTAGGTGAGTTTGTTTCTCCTCCAGAGTTAGGTCTTGTCGATTCGATTCTTGAAAGAAGTGGGAACCTTTCAATACGTCCAATCGAAACTGAACTTTTTTCTACGTTTGTCGATGTAGGAATCTCAACAAACGGGCCTCTTGAGCCCGCAAATGCCGTGATGATCTATGACATTCACTCAGATTCATGGCATGGTGAATAACTCCTTGTGGGGTTCGCGGTGAACTCTACATTCCTCCTCCTTGATAGTGCAGAGCCGGCTAAACAGCCGGCTCTGTTCTTTTGGCTTATGTTGGATCGTGATGTATCATGCAACGGATGAGCAACGTTGGGATCACCATCAGCAAAATTTTTGAGCGATTTGTACCTGACCCCTTTGTCATTGCAATTCTACTTACTGTGTTTACTGCCGTTATGGCGCTGCTCTTTGGTGATTTCGAAGGTGATTCAAAAATCTACTCGCTACTCGACTCATGGAGAGATAGTAAAAACGGTATCTGGAAACTGTTAGCGTTTGCGATGCAAATGTGTTTGATTCTTGTTACTGGATATGCACTTGCAACAACTCGTTCAGTTAAAAAATGTATCGATGCTCTTTCAACAATTCCAACAAACACTGCTTCCGCCGCTGCGTTAGTTGGGTTTATTGCATGTGTGTGCGGTCTACTTAACTGGGGTCTAGGGCTCATCGTCGGTGCATTGCTTGCAAGAGAGGTTGGATTTTCGCTACAACGACGAAATATTAAAGCTCACTATCCACTTATCGTTGCGTCTGGATATGTTGGATTGCTTGTTTGGCATGGTGGTTTAAGTGGTTCCGCACCGCTCTCAATGACCACAATAGAGGGTGCATCCAAAGTTGTGCCCGAAGAATATCTAGAAAGCGTCTCCGCTGTTCTGTTAAGTGACTCCATTGGATCACCTCTAAACTTCTTCATAAGCGGTGGAATGCTTGTTCTTATTCCACTGATTTTGCTTTTACTCGCACCAAAACGAGTTGAAGACATACGCACTATCGATGAGTTCGGGGTAGACCCCGCACCTGAATACGAACCAACAACAGAACGCACATTCCCGGATTCATTAAATCATTCACCTGTTATTGCATGGCTTCTTGCTTTGCCACTGTTACTAGCATTATGGCGTTATGTTTGGGTTTCCGGAATCGATAGGATTGGATTGGATGAAATTACGTTGTTTATGCTGGGCATCGGTTTACTTTTACACGGTTCACCAGTCTCGTATATGCAAGCCGTTACTCGTGGGGCTAAGGGGTGCGCTGGAATCATCATCCAATTCCCACTGTACGCAGGAATCATGGCAATGATGGTTGCATCAGGATTGATGGGTCAACTCACAGAACTTCTTCTTTCGATTGGCTCCCAAGATACGATTCCGATTTTAACAATGATATCTGCAGGAATTGTGAATTTGTTTGTTCCAAGTGGTGGTGGACAGTGGGCAATTCAAGCGCCGATTGCTCTTGAAAGTGGGTTACAGGCGGGCATATCTCCAGGCACAATGGTCATGGCGGTTGCGTATGGCGATGAACTTACAAATATGTTGCAACCGTTCTGGGCACTTCCATTGCTTGCTATTACTGGAGTCCGCGCTCGAGATATCGTTGGCTATACAGCACTCGTCATGGTTATTGTTGGTGTTTGGATCGCTTTTGGATTGTGGGTTGCTGGCTAATGGAAATTGTCAATCATAAAACAAGCGGTGGGGTTTGCTCCATCACCCTCAATAATCCAGAAAAAAGAAATGCGTTAGGGATTGAGATGTTTGATGCAATTGACAGTGCAATGAACACTATTGATAGACAAACAAGATGCGTGCTTTTCACTGGGGAAGGAAGCGTGTTCTGTTCTGGCTTTGATATGCGAGCATGCGCAGAAGACCTTTCCATACTTGGTACATATATACAGCGCTTAAGTACGGTCATCCGTACTTTACGGCGATTGTATTGTCCTGTTGTTGTTGCAGCGCATGGTGCTGCGATTGCAGGTGGATGCGCGGTGTTAACTGGATGTGACTTCGTTGTGGGTGGTACCAAAGCAAAGTATGGATATCCAGTACACCAACTTGGCATTTCCCCTGCTGTCACAATCCCCACGCTTTTTCAGAAACTTGGTGAGGGTCAAGCACGTTCACTCGTCATGAGTGGTGAGATTATTAATGGAGCAAAGGCCTTTCAACTTGGCTTGCTTTCGCATCTTGAAGAAGATGCCGAAGCGGTTCAACAAAAGGCAGAGGAGATTGCACTCTCTCTAGCTGAGAAGCCTCCCTTTGCTCTTCAAACGACAAAACAGTGGCTCAATGAATTGGATGGATCGCTCAATGATGAGCGGTTCGATTTGCCTGTGAACGAATCAGTCAAATCGATTGGAGCAGAAACGCGGAATTTAATCCGACAACTTTGGAAACAGTAAGGGTTTGTACTACGAAATGACGCCATGCCGGTGTATAGCACGTGCTGCGCACCCGCAGCCAAAAACTTCCATTTTTTCTAGCTGTTGAGTTTTACCGTTCTTGCAGTGATTTTGCAGTCGCTTTGTCTGCGACATCACTGTGGCACGATGCTTTGCCATCAGTTGTCACAGCGACTTTGCCTTTGACCTTGCTTGCAAGTTTGTGAACTTCTTCAGGCGTGAGTACACCACGCTGTTCTAGAATCTCTTTTTGTTCAATCGTTAGGGCTGCAGAAACTTTTGGTTTATCCCACGCATAATTTTCATCTTTGCCTGATGCAAACTCTTGAATTTCTTTACTAATTCGAACTGAACACCAATCGTGTCCGCACATTGCGCAAAAATCTGTGTCGACATCTAAATCTTCATCATGCATTGCCCTTGCGTAATCAGGATCGAAACTTAAATCAAAATGCTTCTGCCAATTCAATGCCGCTCTCGCTTTGGTGAGTTCATCGTCGTTATCCCGACTTCCGGGAATCCCCAGAGCGATATCTGCACTATGGGCAGCAATTTTGTATGCAACACACCCCTGCTTCACATCATCCTTCTTCGGCAAACCAAGGTGTTCCTTCGGTGTGACGTAGCAAAGCATTGCCGCACCGTGGTACGCCGCAGCAGTCGCACCAATGCAACTTGTGACATGGTCATAGCCGGGGAACATATCTGTTACCAGTGGGCCAAGCACATAAAACGGTGCACCGTGGCAAAGAGAACGTTGCAATTTCATGTTGAATTCAATTTGGTCAAACGACACATGCCCTGGACCTTCGACCATGACTTGCACACCCTTTGCCCAAGCGCGTTCGGTCAACTCTCCGAGCACTTCTAATTCACGTATTTGAGCTTCATCCGTTGCGTCTGCGAGCCCTCCAGGCCGTAAGCCATCTCCGAGTGAAAACGAAACATCGTATTCGCGCATGATGTCGCAAATGTCGTCAAAACAGTCGTACATCGGATTTTGTTTGTTGTGATGAATCATCCACTTCGCGAGAAGCGAACCGCCTCTTGAAACTATGCCGATGAGCCGGTCTTTGATGTAT
>CAZVAE010000068.1:0-8203 GCA_964624985.1 uncultured Isosphaeraceae bacterium
ACACAGTTCGCAAATTTACAAAAGTTGTTAGAAAGCGAACCGTTTTATGGTTCGGAAGAATTACGTGGTGAACGATTTGAAGTGTACATCCAACGTGGCGATTCCTATCAGCAGCACACTCTTCCCTTTACTGATGCAACGGCGAACGAACTGTACTACTTTTTAGAGGAGTCAACACTAGAGCGTATCCAAGTACATCTCGATTCATTGCCAAAGCCGAGTATGGAAGTGATTACTGAACGGCAAATGAAAGGTGCGAAGGAATGAACCCGAAGGATGCGTTACAACGATTGATCGATGGAAATTCGAGATTTGTATCTGGACAAACGACATCGCACAATGCGGCGATTGATCGGGCGACGATGTCAGAAGGACAAGCTCCATTTGCTGTGGTCCTTCGGTGTGCTGATTCAAGAGTCTCACCTGAGATCGTCTTTGATCAACCACTTGGCAATTTATTCGTGTGCGCTGTTGCAGGGAATGTTCCAACTCCAGAAATTGTTGAGAGTTTGGAATACGCTGTTGGTCAGTTGAGTTGCCCGCTAATCGTAGTCATGGGACACACCAATTGTGGTGCAGTGGCACATGCAACCGCGCACCTCCCAACAAAAGGCTTGTTCAGCATGATCGATATCCCACATGATGACGAAGATGCAATTGCGTTTAACGCTGAGCAAGGTATTCCTAAGATTATGGTTTCTTCAGATATGATTCAAGAGGCCGTGAAGATTGGACAGGTGCAAATCATCGCCGGCGTGTATGACATTGGATCAGGTCAATTTGAATTGGTTGCACAGACGACAGTAGAATCAGCATAGGTAGAGGAAAATCATTGCGAATTTTTGTCACAGGTGCAACAGGGCTCGTCGGACGGCGAGTCATTCAATCCCTTCAGGATGCGCATGACATTACGGCTCTTTCCAGAGATGCCCAAAAGCTTGACACGTTGTGTAGCGGTATCGAGAGCATTGAAGGTGATGTGACAACACCAGGCGATTGGCAAGAACGTGCTTCTTCTGCAGATGCCGTGATTCATCTTGCAGGTGCTGGTATTTTGGACAAGCGCTGGTCTCCAACATATAAAGAAGTCCTGAGAAGAAGTCGAATTGAGTCAACAAGACGTGTTGCAGAGTTAGCACCGAAATTGCTCATTAATGCAAGTGCAACTGGCATATATGGAGATTGTGGGGATCAGGAACTCACCGAACCAAGCCCTGCAGTTGAAGATTTCCTTGGAACGCTTTGCAAGGAGTGGGAGGAAGCTGCACATACATCAACAGGAAGAGTGGCCTGTCTACGGTTTGGAATGGTTCTCGATTCGACAGGCGGCGCGTTCGCAAAGATGAAATGGCCATTTTTATTCGGCCTTGGCGGTCGTATTGGCAATGGACATCAATACTGGCCTTGGATTCATTGGGTTGATGTCTGCCGAGTTGTGCATCATGTATTGACGAGCGAAATTTCTGGTTCGCTGAACGTTGTTGCACCTGAGAGTGTGACATGCAATACGTTTGTACACGAACTGGGCAAAAGTTTGAAACGCCCAACAGTTGTACCGATGCCAAGATGGCTATTGAAACTTTTGATTGGAGAGGGAAGTTGTGTGCTGACATCGAGTCAGCGAGTGTTACCGTGTCGATTACTTGACGAAGGATTTACGTATACCTTTCCAACGCTCTCTAGCACCTTCAATGATTTAGTTTGACTGTCAAGAAGAATCAATGAAATTTCAAAAGCAAGGGTTATGGTGTAGAGCGTGCTTTTTCAATTCGCTGCACGATATCTTCAGACGCTGGTTCGACATTTGATCCGAAAAATGCAATCGGTACCCCATCTTTATCGATGAGATATTTCCCAAAATTCCATTCTGGTAGTACGCCTGTGGCTTGATACAAGTGTTCATACAACGGATTTCTGAGTTCTTCATCAACAATATGTGTTTTTTGCATGATGGGGAAGGAAGCGTTATAGGAGGTCGCGCATGCTTGTATGACATCAGCATCCCCAGGTTCTTGACCTCCAAAATCATTGCATGGAATTCCTATAACCTGAAACTCATCGAATGTATCATGTAGTTCTTGCAATGTTGCGTACTGTTTCGTATAGCCACACTTGCTTGCAACATTAACAACTAGCGTCACGCTTCCTTGAAGGCGGTGAGCATCGAAAGGCTTGCCATTCAAATCTGTCCATTCAATTGTATATACATTCATGTTAGGCTCTTTTTCAATGGAAGAATCGATGACTCTTGAATCGCATGCTTGTAATAAAAGAAAAGTTGCAACAAGCAATACACATGATAGTCTATGCATAGAATTTGATCTAAGGAGAGCGCAGAACAAACTCAATCGATTTCTATCAATAGTGTTATGGTCTGTCATTGTGCCTTCTTTTGGGTTACTGTTGGGCTAGCGATTCTAGCACAACTTGGTGGAATTCATGGTTTAACGCAAAATCAAACGGAAAGAGTTGGGTTGCAAACACAGCAGTAACATCTTGCGCTGGGTCAATAAAAAAGTATGTGCTTGCAGCACCGCCCCACGTCCATCTCCAGGCACCCTTCATACCCTTTGAAGTTAATACTGCAGGACTTAAACCGAAACCAAGTCCAAAATAGGTTCGTTGCTGAATGTTTTTATCAACATTGAGTCCAGGGCTAATGTGATTTTGTGTCATGAATAGAACAGTTTCGTGGTTGAGAATGCGTTTGTGGTCCAATACACCATACTGT
This sequence comes from uncultured Isosphaeraceae bacterium, assembly GCA_964624985.1. GTDB lineage: Bacteria > Planctomycetota > Phycisphaerae > Phycisphaerales > SM1A02. The sequence continues at coordinate 2,732 of CAZVAE010000068.1, forward strand.
TCCATCGCTTGGCAGAATCGGGTGTAATCGCCAATGGTTGACCAAAGACCACCACCGCCTGACTGAAAACTTGGATTCAAGGCGTCTCGCTGGGATTCATAATGTACTGTATCAATTTGAAGACCCTTTTCAGTCCGGTTGACAATCGGCATTTGCACGACATCCGAAGCGGGTGTAAATCCTGTCTTTCGCATTCCAAGTGGTTCAAAAATGTTTGCCTGCAAGTACACTTCAAACGATAGTCCTGCGACTACCTCAATGACCCTACCAAGAACATCAATACTTAATCCATAGATATAGATATCACCCGGGTCGTCAACGAGTGGGAGTGTTGCAATGATGTTCGCTGCATCTTCAAGGGAAGTTACATCGACAAACTTGTCTGTGTAGTACGATTTAAGTTCATCTGGTGCGCTAAAGTCGTAAGCGATGCCACTGGTATGCGTGAGTAACTCGCGGATTGTGATTTCTTTGTGGGCGGGTCGAAGTTCGCCATCTTCATACACCTGTACAGTTGCAAAGGAGGGGATGTACATTGAGACGGGGTCATCGATACCTAGTTTTCCTTGCTCAACAAGCTGCATGATGGCTGCAGAGGTGATTGCTTTACTCATCGAATAGATCCGAATGACTTGCTCAGTTGTAAGGTCCTCTTCAGATTCTGGAGATCGATTGCCAATCGCTTCGAGAAAAATCGTTTCGCCACCCTGCGTGACTTCTGCCATGCACCCAACAACTTTCCCCTCGTCAACAAGCGAGTTCATCCAATCTTCAAGCGGCTTAAGGTCTGCAAAAAGTTGCGAAGTAACTGCGAGAAGGGTAATGAAAAGTGTGAAATAAGTTTTACTTTGTATGTGTTTCATCGTCGCAGTGTAGCAACAAAAGATGTCGGCCCATGTTCTTTGAATGAGATCAAATAGAGAGCGCTCTTACATGAATGGAATGGTTCATATTGGCAGAATTTGGCTACCCCTCTTGCTAACGCCCCACTTAACACACCCAAAACTCAATTTGGTACGGTTTTTCGTTGCTACTGCGAGCAATCCATGACACACTGGTAGTGAGTGCGAATAACGCTTGAGAAGAATATTATCATGAAGAAACTCATACCAACTGTAGCTTTGTGTGTATTGAACAGTGCCTCTCTTGTTGCCACACAAGCAAATGCCGAACAGTACGGTGATTCTGGATGGACTGTTGTTGCAAGTTATCCCATCCCTGAGGGGGCATCTGGACTTGCTTGGGATGGCACGAGTTTGTATTGCGGAATATACGGAGTGAATGGCGGAAGGATTTATTCGATTAATCCATCCACAGGTATCGCTACACCAGCGTTCGTTGGAGACCAACAAGATGCGTTTGGTCTAACATTAGATGGTGCATATTTATGGACAACTGATCAACCAGGTAGTTCGTCAACTCCGGCGACGGCACTGAAACTTGATTGGAACGGTAATATCATTGATCAATTCGACATGCCGGATCATTACATGTCTGGCATTGCGTACAACAAAGGAGAGTTTTGGATCTCTCGCTATTATCCAGACCCCGGTCATCTATACAGAGTGAATTCTTCTGGAGGAATCATTGATCAGTTCGATGGTCCAGATGATCAGCCATGGGATTTAGCAATTCAAGATGGGAACATCTGGATTGCGGACTACTACGGCAATACGCTGTACTGTATAAACCCTAAAACGGGTAAAGTAATTATGAGCAACCCATCAGAAGGCGAAGACCCTTCCGGTGTTGTTTGGGATGGTGAGTATTTATGGTATTGCGATAACGGTGACAATTGGGATGAGGACATTCTATATAAAGTCGATCTCCAAGGAAGTGGATCGCCTGAGATTCTAATTCCAAATGATGAACATGCTTTTAACAATGTTGCACTTGGTGACGCACACGTTTGGAATGTTGATATCAGCAATACTGGCACCGCGAGTTTACTTGTTACCGATGTCGTATTTCCACCTAATGTTGATCTGACTTGTCTAGAAACTTTCCCCGTTGTTGTTGCTCCAAACGTGTCAACTCAACTGGCGATTGAATACGCACCAACAACGTTCGAATCACTCGATGTCGTTGCCACTGTTGTTTCAAATGATCCAATTCACCCAGAGGAGCCACTTACGATTTCTGGCCACGGGGTTTATCCTGAACAAACTATTCATATTGAACAAACGACACATGATTTTGGGCAAGTACGGCTTAACGCGCATACTCGTTGGTTTATTGATATCACGAACCAGGGCGCAGAGTCTTTGATTATCAACAATGTCACGGTTGACGATTCTAACTTCTATGTTGATACATCAACTGTGTTTCCAATCACAATCGAAACTCTAGATTCCACTCAGATTGGTATATGGTTTACTCCAACTGTACCTGTTGATGTTGAATCATCGAACGTTTTAGTTTACACCAACGACTTTGACATGAATCCTGCGCAGCTCTTGTTAACAGGGAGTGGATTGGACGTCGAATATCCAATAGGATCACATGTTTGGTCATCTGAATTCACTGACGATTGGGATAACAGTTTCAAGGCGATTGCTTCTATATCAGATGTCAATGGCGATGGGGTGTACGATGTGATTGCGTGTTCCGAAGACAATTTCATCCGTTGCTTTAATGGAAATGCTGACCAGAATGGTGATGTTCTTTGGGAACACGAGATTTACAGCGGAAACATTTACTCGTCTAAAGGATTAGATGTTGTCAACGATGTGGATGGTGATGGACATCGTGATGTCGTCGTTGGAGCAACAGGCGGTGCTCGATTGATACGGATGCTCTCTGGTAAAACAGGAGATGAGATTTGGACGTATCACACGAACGTTGTTGGAAACGGTGGGTGGGTGTATCAAGTCGATGGAAGCACGGATTTTAATGGTGATGGCATTAATGACGTATTGGCGTGTGCAGGAGACGACGGTGAAGATGCTGGACCCAATCGAGCATACTGCTTCAACGGATTAAATGGTGAGTTAATCTGGCAACATGTAGTGGGGGGACCTGTGTTTACAATCATTGCTGTAGAAGACTTTAATGACGATGGAGTTCCGGACGCTGTTGCTGGAGCATCCGATCAGTGGGAGATCAATGGATTCGCGGTGGGCATTGATGGAGCAACTGGTCAGGCTCAATGGACTTTCCCCGTCGAAGCATCATCTGTTTGGGCACTTGCACAGATTGGAGACGTCACCCTTGATGGAATTCATGATGTCATGATTGGTGATTTTTATGGAGATTATTACATCGTAGATGGCGCTAATGGTAGTCAAGAATGCGGTGGTGGCGGGCTTGGACTTCTCATAGGTCTCCAACATGTTGGAGATCTCAATGGAGATGGTCATCCAGATCTCATCGCCGAACAATTTAACAATTTTGTTAGGCTGATAAGCGGTAATGACTGCAGCACAATTTGGTCTACACCTGTAATCGATAGTCCTACAGTTCTAGCGCAAGCGAACGATCTAAACAACGATGGCATTAACGACATTGTTGTAGGGACCTTATTCAGCGACAACTACGCCTACTTCCTCAGTGGGGCAGATGGCGAGATTCTTCATACTCAAAACCTCGGTAGCCCAGTTGATGCCATTACATCAATCCCAGATGTTGTTGGAGATGGCTCGTGGGAACTTGTTGCCGGAGGTCGAGATGGAACACTCGCGTGTTTATCTGGTGGGATTGATGCAGTGGTTTACAACCCAGCAGACATCAATGAGGATGGTATCGTAGGGATTACCGATTTGTTAATCGTGATCGACCAGTGGGGACAGACGAATTCAATTGCAGACATTAACAATGACTTCACTGTTGATGTATCTGATTTGCTCATGATCATCGATGCATGGGGTGCGTGATAATTTGGGGTCAGAACCTAACGCAATGCTGAGCCATGCTTGGTGGGTCAGGTCCCAATTCAAAAGCGCTCCGAGCAGGATTCGAACCTGCGACCTACGGTTTAGAAGACTAGCCGCTGTGAGTAGCCGACCCTGCTCATCTGAGGGCACATCGTTCTTCAATTAGTCATTGATCCAATTTGCACTTACTAACATCCCCGCAGAATAGCTATTCTGCAGGGAAATTGAGAGTACATTTCGGTATTGATTTTTCGACTTTTGCCATGCAAAGTGTAAATGAGACCAAAATGACGACAAGAGTTGCAACGTAGTTGGAAAACTGCATCGTATGTACAAAACTGAAGCCAATCATTGTGAGCCAACAGGCGGATAGACCGACAAGGGGCGGATTGGTGATAGTACGTTTCCATGCACGGACAAGTGCTGATAGGACAAATAACATCATCGGAATTACCCCGAGAAGACCTTGCTCAATTGCAGTGGCTAGAACAGAAGAGTGAGGGTCGGCGATGAGAAATCCTTCGACATCGGCACCATACTTTGTTGGCATTTTCGACTCCATAATCGCGAATTGATACTTTGTTGAACCATTGCCGTGCCCTATCCACGGTCTTTCCTTCCATATGTCAATACCCGCTCTCCACCAAAGGTATCGCATGCCAACGGAGTTTACGAATTGCCTACTTTGTTGAATCGGAGTAGATTCTGCGTCCTTGGCATTCAAGTTTCCAGATGATGTTGAGAATTCTTTTACAAGAGTAGAGATATCTTGATGAGTGGATGTTACTGGAATTAATAATGAGCCTGTTCCTATTATGCAGATTCCGATACAAACGTAGAGAGTAAATATTTTCTCAACACGTGTTGATGAAACTAACAATAATTTCCACATTAAGAAAATAATTGCAAATGGAATAATGATGTATAAAATTCGGGTGCCGGCCAGCACCAATGAAACAGGCAACGGAACCGCAATGCACAACGGAACAAGTCTGTAGTTCCAACTCTTCGCTTTTAGGATTAATCCGAGCAAGAGCAAGAATGTGCAAGTTGACCAGAGTGCTGTGAACGGCGGATACCAATGTAATCCACCACTTGTCGTCATCGGCATGTACCGAATACTCGGTACTATTCCAAACCAAATCAATGCTTGAATTGTGGTATGTATTACAGTGCCCAGACCAATCGCAAGAATGAATGGTCTTGGTTGCACGAGGACTGGACGTAGTGCTGGAATTATTAAAATAAGCAAAGGGCTTGCTAATAAACTTTGCGTAGGATGGCTTGCCCAAGTTTCTGAAATGACAGCAATTAGCCACCAAGCCAATAGTAGAAGAAATAAAGGCATTCGAAACAATTCGCCAACGCTTTTTATAGTTGTAGGAATTCGTAACAATCCAAGAAACAAAAGGGCTAAGCCAATTTTTGTAGGCCACCCTGTCAGTGGTATAAGAATCAACGCAATGATTGCACTAATTTGATGCAATTGATTAACTAGATTTACTTTTATTCGGTTTTGACAAACGTTGTCAGTCATCATCATTGCCAAAGAAGTTTAGTTGGGATACTGTTAAACTAGGCAATTCGTAGCGTTTTTTTT
>CAZVAE010000069.1:0-8195 GCA_964624985.1 uncultured Isosphaeraceae bacterium
CTCCCAATAAGTCGTTTTGGACTTCTTGAAATGACTCGCCAACGAGTTCGCCCTAGTCTGTTAGATTCACATTACGTTGGCTGCACACATTGCGATAGTCGTGGTTTGATTAAAACTTCTGAAGAAGTTTCAGCCGATGCAACAAGACACTGTGGATGGTTATTGCAACACGACGTTGTTAAACGAGTGGAGTTAACTTGTTCCCCACTCGTTGGGACACAGGTGCTTTCAAACCGACGTGGCGAACTCGAAAAGTATGAAAAAAATACAAGCAAGAGAATCGTAGTTAGAATAAGTGATGAGATAGCAACCGATCGAGTCGCATATTATGCTTATGACGAACGTGGTGCAGACATCGACCTGACTTCACTGAAGTCTGTATCGCCTCCATTTATAGAAGCACTATTGGACCCTAAAAAGCAACATTCATCACCGAAGAGTAAGAAGAAAAAACGATCTAGGAGGAAAGGCAAGTCGAATGCGCCTGTCGCTGATGCTTCTTCGGTTTTGAATGAAATCGACAAGACCAAATCTAAATCAAAGACTTCTCGTTCAAAAAAGAAGAAGCTAACGAAGAAAAATAAAGTGAATACACCTGCTGAGAAAGCAATTAGAGTCTATCAATTTGCAAAAAGCATAGGCAAGACAAGTAAAGAGGTTGTGGATCTCTGCAAAGAACATACGGATGAAGTTCGAGGACATATGTCTACGATGAATAGCGAACTCGTAACGATAATCAAAAAGAAAGTAGAAGAAAAACATTCAAAAAAACAAAAGAAACGCCGTTCTCGTTCAAAAAGCAAATCGAAAACAACTTCTGCAACAAGGAATACAAAACAGAAGAAAGTAACTTCTAAGAGAAATCGTTCTACTTCTAAAAAGAGCCGAAAGAAGACAAAGGAAACGTCAAAACAGACAGTTAAAAAAGAAGCGAAACCACGTCGTACACTTTATGGCGGACGTCGTCGTAGCATTACAACTGATGAGTTAAGCGAAAGCATGGCGGATAGGACATGAGCAGACGCTTGTTTATTCTCGGTTCTACAGGATCTATCGGCAAAAGCGCTGTTGATGTTGTTCAGCATTTACGATCAGAAGATGGCGAAGGAAGTTGGCCTGTTGTCGGATTAGCTGCTGCAACTAATAGTGAGTTGTTGCTGCATCAAGCTGAGTCGTTAAACGCCGAGGCAGTTTCGCTGTGCAACGGTTCAGGTATAACATATAAAAATACCTATCAATCTGCAGAGCAACTGTTAATCGAACATGCGACTCAAGGGGATCTCGTCTTAGTCGCAATTGTTGGTTTTGCGGGTATCTCTCCCACACTCCAGGCGGTTAAATGTGGTTGTGATATTGCACTTGCGAATAAGGAAACACTTGTTGCTGGAGGAGCGCTCGTAATGCAAGAGGCAAAAAATGCTGGGGTTCAAATTATTCCTGTGGACAGTGAGCATTCCGCTATTTTTCAAGCGATTTCAAATCACCCAAAAAGTGAAGTTGAAAAGATAACTCTCACAGCCAGTGGTGGTTCGTTAAGGGAATTCACGGATGAGAAGTTGCATAGCGCGACAGTTGAGCAAGTGCTCGATCATCCAACTTGGGATATGGGCGCGAAGGTTACGGTAGATTCCGCCTCTCTCATGAATAAAGCTCTAGAGTTGATTGAAGCACATTGGCTTTTTGGTGTTGAGGGTGAGAGATTACATGCTCTTATCCATCCACAATCGATAGTCCATGGAATGGTTGAGTTTGTAGACGGATCTGTCCTTGCTCACTTAGCGATGCCAGATATGAAGATTCCTATTCAGCATGCACTGACATACCCAAATCTAAGAAAAGGAATTGCGGAGCAAATCAATTGGAGCCAACTATCGAATTTGGAGTTTGAAGAGATTAATCATGATCGATATGGCGCGATACAGCTCGCATATGACGTTATATCAAGAGGTGGGACCGCTGGTGCTGTTTTTAACGCGGCTAATGAAGTCGTAGTTAATTCTTTTCTGCAAAATGCACTTCCATTTGGGTCAATCATTGCTATCGTTGAAGAAGTACTCAAAAGAGCCCCAATTGATGAGTACATAGATTTCAACTCACTAGTAAAGGCAGATCATGAAACACGGGAACTCACAACTGCACTCATTGCTGCTCTTAAGGTTCATTCATAAAGGTAAAATATGTCTTTCGATTCTCTAGTCAATATTGCACTCATTGTTATCGGTTTTGGTTTGCTCGTCGGAATTCATGAACTTGGGCATTTTCTTGCAGCAAAATGGGCGGGTATTCGCACGAATGCATTTGCTATAGGGATGGGGCCTCAACTTATCTCTTACCGTAAGGGCATCGGGTTCTGCTATCAATCTACAAGAAAGAAGGTCATTGCTCGATGTGGCAAAGATGCATCGGAGATGACCGATGAGGAGCTGCAAAAGTTTGGAATTTCAGAAACTGAATACTCGTTACGATCGCTTCCAATAGCCGGCTTTGTCAGCATGCTTGGACAAGAAGACGGCAAGCCAGACGAAGTATCTGAAGATCCTAGGAGTTACAACAGATGCGCAATTGGCAAAAGAATGGTGGTTGTATCGGCTGGGGTTATCATGAATCTATTGTTAGCGGGAGTTTTCTTTCTTATCTGTTTCCAGATAGGCGTACAATTTGAAGCACCTGTCATTGGACATATTCTTCCAGACTCCCCAGCCTCAAAAGTACTATCTGAAGGGGGTACCCATTCGCACCTTCGAACGGGAGACACGATTGTTTCAATTGATGGAGATGACATTGAGACATTCCAAGAAGTCCAGATTGCGAGTGCAATGGCAAAGCCCGGCATTCCAGTAACGATACAAGTAAGGCGTGAAGGCCATAAAGAACTGCTGCGGTATTCAATCATGCCCGAGAGCGTCACCCAAGAGGGGCTCTTAGAAATTGGGTTGTATCCGGCTTCATCTTTAACACTAAGAGACGGCAAAGATGCAACAGAAGCTTTGCAAGTTTTGGCAGAACAACACCCTGAGCTAGACTTGTTGTCACCAGGGATGACTTTGGTCGCCGCATGTACAGCAGATGCCTTTAACAAAGAGAAAGAAAGCCCTTTTGTTCCATTACGCCAATGGCAAGATTTTCAGAATATTGTCACAGCTTCAAATGGAACTTCTATCATTACAGAATGGGCAGACGGTAAAGCACTCGCTCGAGTTGAGATTAACACGCAACCGAAATTGGATGTCCTTAGACCTGTTGGCATTCCAAGCACAGCACCTCAAAATTTTGAGTTTGGATATCTCGGTTTTGTGCCACTATCGAAAGTCAGTTACATTCTTGAATCGAGTCCAAATAAGAATGTGTTCCTAACCGGCGATGTCATTCTAAAACTTAGCTCTTTAGAGGCTCCAAGAATGGGACAGCTAAGAAACTATCTTTCGTTACAGCCAGACGGAGAAATTAACTTAACTGTACTAAGAAATGGTGAAGAGGTAGAACTCAATGCGATGTTAGAAGATGGCAAGTTTGGGGTCCTGCTCGCAAGCGCACTTGAGTTGCCTGTAACGGCAGCACCGCTTCAAGAAGTTCTCATCCAACAGGATGGCGCACTAGTCAGATCGCCCACACCTCTCGCAGGTAAGCAAATACTTGCAGGGTCAACACTCCTTAATGTTTGTTCGTCGTTAGATCCGACTTCATTACCTACTCGATCAATTGCCAGTTGGTCGGATTTCCGTGAGCAACTCGATTCCGCAATACATGCAAGTCAATTGAACGATGCCCTTGTCATTCAAGTGCAAAATCCAACGAAAGGCAAAGAGATTCATACAGTAGAACTCAGTTTAGAATCAAGTCAGATCGATCAGGGGTGGTCGACGGCACTCTCCCAACAACTGTTTCAGCCACTTTATGTCACAAGAAGTAGTGGAGGAAATCCTCTCAAAGCAATTCAAATGGGTTTTGATGAGACGATTAATATGGTTGTTATGACGTACCTTACGATTGATCGATTGATCCGTCGAACAGTTGGTGTTGATCAACTCCGAGGACCTGTAGGCATTATTCATATTGGTTCTAAAATCGCAGATCGGGGTATCAGTTACCTCTTGTTCTTCCTTGCAATTATCAGTGTAAATCTTGCAGTTTTGAATTTCTTGCCCCTGCCAATTGTAGATGGCGGGCTTTTTCTATATTTGATATATGAAAAACTTTTTAAGAAACCACCATCGATTGCATTTCAAAATGCAGCAGCGATGCTAGGACTAGGATTGATTGCAACCCTTTTTGTCGTCACTTTCTATAACGACATCATCCGCCTCGTTGGTTAAATAGGCAATTCGTAACGTTTATTCCGAAGCCGAAGGGCAGCAAAGTCGCTTTGAAGTGATGAGAAGCTCTTCCAATGTCGAATATTTATATAGAAACGGGCATTGCAAGGAATTTGTTTCAATATGGATACGCAAGTAACAACGGATGGTTTATCACGAAGGCGAGTCTTCATCATTGAAGGTAACTGCAATGTCGCACAACGTTTAGTAGCCGCATTATTGACGAGTCAAAGCGATGGCGACAAGTTAAGCAGTTTTGAGCAACGAATTGAATGTAAGGTCCTTGCAACTCAGAAGGAGTTCTATGAGAGCGATCCAGCAACATGGGATTTAGTCGTAACAGCATCTCACCTAGGCGATGGTTCAGGTTTTGATGTGCTCTCCTTTGTTCAAGGATTACGACCGGATGTCCCAGTAATCCTCACCGGAACGCCCGAGGAATCTGACGCTGCTGTTGAAGCGATTCGCGCCGGAGCAGCAGATTATCTCATGTTGACAGGGCATGAAATGATTACCTTTCCCGTGACAGTACAAAAATGTCTAGCTTTACAAACGATACGAACAGAGAACGATGATTTGCATGCAGAGTTGAGTCAATCCTTATCTGAACTGGCTGTAGCGAACCGCGAATTGCAACAAATGATTCAGCGTCTTGAAATTGCTGCAAGAACAGATGATTTAACTAAGTTAAGTAATCGGCGTTGGCTCAATTTAATGCTTGAAAATAGATGGGAAGAGGCGATTCGCAACGGGATTCCACTCGCATTTATGATGATCGACCTTGATGGCTTTAAAGCTTTTAACGATGCTTTTGGTCATCAAAGAGGAGATGAAGTGCTTCGATTAGCAGCAAGAGTACTTGAAGCAAACTGTCGTACGATTGATGTTTCTGCACGATTTGGAGGGGATGAATTTTGTGTACTTATGCCTCACGCTGATCCAGACTCAGCTGTACAAGTTGCCCACCGAATCACTGCCGCATTCGACGAAGCAATCGCGGCAATCACAGAGAAGGGCATTGAAGTTTCAATGTCTATTGGGGTCTCCCACTGGCAAGTGACGAATCCTGTGAATGCTGATGAACTCGTTAGGCATGCTGACGAAGCGATGTATTCTGCAAAAAACCATCCTGAGCGGAAAGTCGTGATTCTTGAAAGAGGATTGAAGTTGGCTTCGTAACTAGCGACGACGTTTCATTGCACGATCCATTTCGCGTTTGGCTACTTTTGTAGCTAAATCACGCCGTTTGTCAGATTTGCGTTTGCCAGAAACGAGACCAACGAGTACTTTGGCTTTATTGTTTGAGAAGTAAATTTTCAATGGGACAAGGGTATTCCCTTGAGTATGGGCAAATGAAGCAAGTTTTTTTATTTCTCGTTTATGGGCAAGTAGGGAACGAACGCGTGTCGGATCGTGTTGGTGCGCCATTGAAGCATTTGGATATTCAGCAATATGTACGCCGTGCATTGTAAGTTTCAGCGGTCTTTCAGATACACGGATCCATCCTTCAGCTAGACTTGCTTGGCCATTACGAAGTGACTTCACTTCAGAGCCATGGAGCACGATGCCACTCTCGATCGAATCTTGTATATGGTATTCATGCCTTGCTTTCCTGTTTTCGATGACAGGGCATTTGTTCGTTTTGGTATTTTTTTGCATGAGTTGATTTGTAATAGTATCTTTGAAAGGTTATTTTAAGGATAGTTAAGAGGTTTTTTTAGAAAAAGAGTTCGTAATTGTCCAGTTTCGTTGTACATTACAATTAGGAGAATGTTATGAATCTGATACCTTTGTTGATCCTAAGTGCTGGGATGTCTGGTGACCGAGGAGTCGGGATAAACTGGGATTTTGCTATAAGCACATCGGGCGAAAATGTACTTTGGACTGGTCCTTCATTGCTTGATACTGGCGGCCAGTATTATGAAATGCTCTACACTGTTCAAAGCGCTTTCGTCAATGTGGAATATGTTGGAATTGAGTTTGGCCCAATCGATGTTACTGGGATGATTCCTGCAGAAAACATTGTCACATGGCAGCCCGAACAAGCCCCAATGCCAATCGATTTTGATTGGCACAATGTGCGCGCGCCCGCAGGTGCAGACCCACCATCTCTTGCGTATGACTGGATCGTTGAAGTCAATGAAAAAGGAGTCGTTGTTTGGAGAGGCGAGAACCTCTATCTAGGGGAAGCCGAATATGACTTAGGTTGGCCTTGGGGGACGGTTACTGTTCAAATTGTATCAGGGAATATAAATGCCAATTTAGATATTCAAGAAGTCTTTAATCCATGTTACGCAGATGTAGATGGAAGTGGAACTGTTGATGTTCTTGACCTGTTGGCAGCAATTGGGAATTGGGGTGGTTGCGAGGAGTGCACTGAAGAAATCCCCGGTGATGTGAACTATGACAATGTCGTTGATGTTTCAGATATTCTTATGATTGTTGGTACGTGGGGAGCCTGCCCTGGCTAATGTAAGTAAATTTATATACATCAATGCGCGAAAGAGGACTCGAACCTCCACGGGATTTTACTCCCACCAGCACCTCAAGCTGACGCGTCTGCCAATTCCGCCATTCGCGCTTCGGTGGATTTGCATTTTAGCAGGCCGATGAAACCCTCGCTACCATAGAATAAAGAAGATGAACGAAGAGACGCTTAGAATTAACGAAATTTTTTATTCGATTCAGGGAGAGTCTACATGGGCTGGCCTTCCGTGTACATTCGTTCGATTGCAAGGATGTCCACTACGTTGCCATTATTGCGACTCGTCGTATGCTTTCAGAAGTGGCGAGCAAATGCTGATTAGTGAGATTATAAGACGCGTAGATTCCTTCAGCACTTCACTCGTCGAACTGACAGGCGGTGAACCACTCGCGCAACACCGCGTTCATATCCTAATTGATAAACTGCTTGAGAAAGGGTATACAATACTTTTAGAAACTAGTGGGGAGAGAGAACTTTCAACATGTGATCCAAGGATCTACAGAGTTATTGATATCAAAACTCCTAGTAGTGGTGCTCCACATTCTTTCTTGGAAGAAAATTACGAACAGCTCTCTGTTCGCGATGAATTGAAATTTGTCATCTTGAACTATTCTGACTTCGAATGGGCAGTGCAACTCGTCACGCATAAGAGTTTATTCAAGAAAGTGAAGGATATACATCTTTCTCCAGTAATGTATCAGGATTCGAATCAAGAGATTGAAGGGTGTTCTGCTCTAGACCCCGAACAGCTTGCATCTTGGATTCTTGAATGTGGGCTCCCGTTCCGCATGCAACTGCAACTACATAAGTATATTTGGTCTCCTCTCGCTAGAGGCGTGTAAAATACAGCCATGTACTTAGAAAAAACATTTCGTTTCGAAGCAGCGCATTGGTTGCCAAACGTTCCTGAAAATCATAAATGCCGCCGATTGCATGGCCATTCGTTCCGAGTTACTATTGTAGTCTCGGGCGAGATTGATAAGGATTCCGGATGGGTTATGGATTACGGCCTTATCAAAGAGGCTTTTTCGCCACTTGAAAACCAACTTGATCATTACTGTCTTAATGAGATCGAAGGATTAGAGAACCCAACGAGTGAGGTATTGGCTCAATGGATCTGGAACCGAGTGCTCCCATCCTTGCCGATGTTGTATGAAGTTCGGGTAGAAGAAACGTGCACTTGCCGTTGCGTATACCGCGGAGAACGAGAGTAGATTAAACAGTCTAACTTTCATCTCTGCCGATAATCACTAGGTTCGTTCGTTCATCTCTTCCTTGAAGAGGATAATCTTTTCGAAGAGGATGTGCGGGGTAATCCTTCCACATTAATATTCTACGTAAGTCAGGATGCTCATCAAACCGTATGCCGAACATATCAAAAATTTCTCGTTCTCTCC